>JAMPIM010000002.1:0-33582 GCA_023662705.1 Candidatus Gastranaerophilales bacterium
AAGCTTACCGCTAAACTTACTGTGGGATCAATATCATACCAACGCTTATTCATTTATACACCTTTTTCTTTTTATAGTATATTTTTTGTTTTATTTTGTCAATTTTGATTTTATTTCTAACTCTTTTTCTTCGCTGACATTAAATAATAATGTTTTGTCTTTTGAAGTTTCGCCCTTAACTATTTCTATACTTGTTTTTGGTACTTTGAAAGTTTTGCTTAAGTATTCAATCAGCGCCTTGTTTGCCTTATTTTCAATAGGCTGAGCTGTGACCTTTACCTTAACAAACTCATCTTCTATTATAATATCATTTTTAGATGAATTTGGAACAATGCGGATTTTTATTAGCATACTTTTTGAAACACCATAACGTACTCATGTTTAAATATATAGAAACCGCCAGCTAAAGCTCTATAACGCCATAGATTAGCAGTTTTACCTTTAGCTCGTTCGTTGCCCTGCATATCTTTAATAATAATAGCTTTTGTTATGAATCCTAATTTATTCATTCTTGCCATGCATTCAAATCCGAGTGGAATATGCTGAGAGTTTGCATATTTATCACCAATAATTAGGCAGGCAAATCTTCCTTTTTCCAACATGTCATAACCGTTTTTTGCAACTTTTTCAAATAAATCATAAAACTCTTCTGTAGTTGCACAGTTTGACAAATCTTCTTTCTTATCCGAAAACTTGATAATATCATCATAAGGCGGATGAAGCATTAATAATTGAGCCTGTTTTCTGCCCATGATATCAAGTCTCGCTTTAATTTTTTCTTTTGCGAGTTCACTTGCTGAATCAGCGCAAATAATATTAACATCAGTTACTAATTGTTTAGGAGTGAATTTTTCAGAAACCTTTTCAGCCAAATCGTCTTTAAGCTCAACACCAATACAGCGTCTTCCCATATTAATTGCTTCAATGCCTGATGTGCCTGAACCAAAGAACATATCAAGAACGATATCATCTTTTTTTGTATAGCGTTCATAAATCTGCTGAGCAATCTGCGGAATATAGTTTCCGTGGTATTCGTTAGAGTGTCCGCCTTCTTTTAATCTGTTAGGAAATTCCCACAAAGTATCTGTTTTGATATGTTCGTAGTTTCTCCAGTCTTTTAGGTTAATATCACTATAAGAAGTTGTTTTGACTTGATTCTTATCAACAACTTTCAAATCAGCATTAGAAGCGGATTTTTTTACTTTTAAATTCGATTTCGCCATATCTCTCCCCGTTTTACATTTTAAGTTTACGGGAATTGTTAAGATTTGTAATCAAATAAATGGAGGATTTGTAATTTTAATTCTTCCTCGGTTTTGTCATTTACGATAACAAAATCGCTCTTTGAAATTTTTACGTTTTCACTCATTTGTGCATTAATACGAATAAGCGCTTCTTCTTTTGTTAAATTATTACGCTTCATAAGTCTTTCAATACGAATTTCTGTTGGTACAGAAACAAAAATAATCTTATCAAACAAATCTTCCATGCCGGCTTCAAAAAGCTGAGGAACTGAAACAAAAACTATTTCGGTGTCGTTAATATTCTCAATAAATTCTTTTACTTTTGGATGAATAACGGACTCTAAGAATTTTAGCTGTTCTTTATCGTTAAAAACAATATTTGCAAGTTTTTTTCGGTCTATTTTACCATCAACGATTGCATGCGGGAATAAATGTTTATTATCTTCAAGAATTTCATGTGCGATTTTATCAGTATCATATACTGTAAATCCTTTATCTTTGAGGATTTTTTCAACTGTTGATTTTCCTGAGGCGATATTCCCGACAATAGCAATTTTAGTCATTTTGAGATTTCTCAATCTTTTTAAGATACATTTTTAATTCTTTAATATGCTTAGGTTTCATTGGTTTAATCTGCCCTTTTTTAATACCTGCAAGGGTGATTGTTCCATGCTGGATTCTTTTAAGCGAAACAACTTCAAAACCTAATGCTGCAAACATTTTACGAATTTGTCTGTTAATACCTTGATATAAAACAACTTGAACGGTTGAAGATTTACTTCCCAGTTCAATCGGCAAAACTTCTGCGTAAGCGGTTTTCTTTTCGCCCGTATCGGTTTCGATTACAATCCCGTTGTACATTTTTTCACCGTCTTCGGGTGTTAGTTTGCCGTTCACATTTACTATATATGTTTTAGGAACTTTGATTGACGGATGAGTCATCTGGTTAATCAATTCACCGTCGTTCGTCATTATTATTAACCCGGTAGAGTCTTTATCAAGTCTTCCGACGGGTTTTAAGTGTTTTAATTCCGGCGGAATAACATCATAGATTGTTTTTCTGCCTTTTTCATCTTCGGAAGTTGTTATATAACCTGCAGGTTTATAGAATCTGTAGTATTCGTGTTTTTGCGGTTTAATTGATTTGCCTTCAACAACAACTTTATCTTTTGGCCCGATTTGAAAACCCAGCTCAGTAATGATTTTTCCATTTACCTTAACTTTGCCGTTTTCAATGAGCTCATCGGCTTTGCGTCTGGAACACAGTCCTGATGATGCGATAAATTTATTTAAGCGTTGCATTGTACAGCTCCTTCAAAAGCATTTTTTAATATTTCAGGCATTCTTCTGTAAATTTTACCGTCATTGTTAACGGCAACTGTTTCAAATTCAGCTTGGATGAACAATTGTCCTGTTTTTGCATTCTTAATTGTCTGACCGAATGTTACCGTAATCGGAGTAATTTTTGAAATCCATGTTTCAATAATAATTCTGTCATCAAGTTTAGCAGAAGCCTTGTATCTGACATTCATATTTGTTACGGGAATTGCAATATCATTTGCTTTCAATTCCACTAAATCAAGTCCGAGTTGGTCACATAGCTCAACTCTGCCCATTTCCATCCATCTTAAATAAGTTCCGTGCCAAACAACACCATAAGCGTCGGTGTCTGCGTAATAAACTCTGTGTGTAAATTCATGTTTCATAATAAGTTGATTTTATCACAAAAACATTGAAATAACTCTTTTGTTTTGTTACGATATAAACGAGGAGAGTATCGTGAAGAGAATTTTAGTAACAGGCGGAGCCGGATTCATCGGTTCGCATTTATGTAAAAGACTTGTTGAAGAAGGACATTATGTTGTTTGTTTGGACAACCTTTTTACAGGTTCTTTGGAAAATATAAAAGCTTTGATGGATAAACCTAACTTTAAATTTATTGAACAGGATATTGAAGATGAAGTTGATTTTGAGGTTAATCAAATTTATAACCTTGCTTGTCCTGCAAGCCCTCCGCACTACCAGTTTAATCCTGTGAAGACAGTAAGAACTTCTGTTGTCGGGATTGCTAATATGCTTGATTTAGCAAAAAAATATAATGCAACAATTTTACAGGCTTCTACAAGTGAAGTTTACGGTGACCCGTTAGAGCACCCGCAAAAAGAATCCTATTGGGGAAATGTTAATCCTATAGGGGTTAGAAGCTGTTATGATGAAGGCAAACGCTGTGCCGAGACTCTTATGATGGACTACCACAGACAATACGGCGCTGATATCAAAATTATAAGAATATTTAACACATACGGTCCTAATATGCACCCTAATGACGGGCGTGTTGTATCTAATTTTATTGTGCAGGCACTTAAAGGTGAGGATATTACTATATATGGCAGCGGTTCGCAAACTCGTTCATTCTGTTTTGTTTCCGACCTTGTGGAAGGAATGATTAGGATGATGAATTCCAAAGAATTTACAGGCCCTGTGAATCTGGGTAATCCTAATGAAAGAACTATTTTGAATCTTGCTGAGCTTATTATTAATAAAATAGGTTCAGATTCAAAACTTGTTTATAAACCACTTCCAAATGATGATCCTGTTAAACGCAAGCCTGATATTTCGCTTGCAAAAGAGAAGTTGAATTGGGCTCCGACTGTGACTATTGAAGAAGGTCTGGATTTAACAATTGAATATTTTAAAAACAAATTGGCAAGAGGTGTTTAGTTGCAGTTAGCTGTTTTGGTCTTTTTAGCTTTCTTGTTAAGGCTTATTAATATAGATAAACCCGAAGGTCTCTGGAATGATGAGTATGTCAGCTGGTTTGTGGCATCAACCCCTTTATTGAAAGGTTTTTGGCAGGAAGTTTTAAAGCAATGTCATATGCCTCTATATTATTTGTATCTTAAACCTTTTGCGCAATGCAGTGATACTGTTCTTCGTATGACTTCTGTTTTGCCGTCTGTGCTTGCTGTTCCTGTTATGTATTTGGTAGGAAAAGAATACTCTAAAAAAACAGCTTGTTTTTGTGCTCTCACAACAACGGTTCTTTCGTTTTTGGTTTATTATGCGCAGGAGGTTCGATTCTATTCTTTATTGTTTCTTTTTTCAGCTCTGTTGTTATTGTTTACGATAAGAATAGTTAATGATAAAAAAGGTTTGTTGGGATATGTTATATCCTCTTTGTTAATATTATTTACCCATGTTTTGGGCGGAATATATGTATTCTTTAATACGGTTTACTTGCTTTATAAGAAGAAAAAAATCTCAAAATATGTGATACTAGGTTTTTTTGTAGCGGGGCTGATTCTGATACCCTTCGGAACGAATATTTTAAGGATGCTTCCGTCTTCTCAATGGTGGGGAATGTTTACATATAATAATATTTTATTTTTGTTCACGGATTTCTTTTCTCCCGTGCTTACCAATAATGTAAATGTGCCTCATGAATTCTTCTATAATAAGGATTTTTTATGGTTAATTATATTTTTAGCTCCGACTTTAATTGCTTTATATGGACTGATTTCAGGTGCTAAAAAACAAAGAGGGTTTGCTGTTGTTTGTCTAGCGGTTATTATATCTATGGCCGTTTTAGCTTTTGGCGGTAAAGTTGTTTTTATTACGAAGTATATGATAGAAATTCTTCCTGCTTTGATACTTTTGTTTGTTTTGGGTGTTGAAAATAGAAAACTATTGTTTTCGATTTTTATAACATTTCATTTGTTTGCGGTATTCACTCCTATTTATACTGCAAAGCTTCCGAGAAGCGAAGGTCACAAACTGGTATGTGATATTTTAAATGAAAAACAGCCTGATAAGATTATTTATACATACTATGCAAGTGACAGATTTTCCAGATATATGGATAAAGAAATTCCTTCATTCTGGATTGATAAAACGATGAGATTTGTTTATCTTGATAATCCGTCAAAGATTCTAGAAAATGTGAATATCGGAGAGAGGGTGTCACTGGTTATTCTTGATAGTGTAAGTTTTATTCCCGAACATTTGATAGAAGAATCAAAATCCAGAAATTTACCGGAGATGTTCGTTACTTTTTCGCTTGTAAAACACAGTTTGATAAGAGAAATCAATGACAACTATCAGGATTTTGATGTTCAAACAAAAGGCAGCTGGACTGTTATTACCGCAACCCGCTTTAAATAACTTAACAATTTGACTTAACCCCACTTGACACCTGTTCTTGTTTCAGTTACGATAAAGACCTGATCGCAGACAGTTAGTATCCTTAATGTTAGGATTTAAACCAAAAGGCTAGCCGAGATTACACATAGGGGCAACCCTGATAAAATATAAATAGCTTATATTGTGTATGATTTTGCGATTAGAGAAGATTGCAAAATCTTTTTAGTATATATAAGATTTTCAGGTCGAGAAAAATAATTTTATAGAAAAAAGGAGCAAAAAATGTCAACAAAAGCTTTTAAACAAGACAAAGTTTCTCTTATCAAAGAGAAGGTTGATAAAGCACAAGTTGCAATTGTTACCGAATACAAAGGATATTCAGTAGAAGAGATTACTAACCTAAGAAGAGCGCTTCAAAAAGAAGGCGGCGATTACATGGTTACAAAAAATACTCTTGCAAAAATTGCCGTTAAGGATACACCTTACGAAGTTTTGGCTGAAACCTTCAAAGGACCTATCGCTATTGCGTTTGGTTTTGAAGATCAGGTAGCACCTGCAAAGGCTTTATCTAAATTTATCAAAGATACCAAAAAGGGCGAAATTATCGCTGCTGCTATGGACGGACGTCTTATGTCAGCTGACGAAGCAAAAGCACTTGCAACTCTTCCTTCAAAAGAAGAAATCTACGCAAAAATGCTTGGCTGCGTAAATTCACCTGCTACAGGTATCGTTGGATCTATCAATGCAGTTATGGCTTCTCTTACTAGAGCAGTTGCAGCTGTACGTGATCAAAAGTCTGCATAGACAAAATAAAAAAGTAATACTACAACAAAATTAATAAAAAGGAGAAAATCATGAGTGTAGAAGCAATTTTAGAATCAATTGAAAAATTAACTTTATTAGAAGCTGCTGAATTAGTAAAAGCTATGGAAGAAAAATTCGGCGTTTCTGCTGCTGCTCCTGTAGCTGTTGCTGCAGTTGCTGCTGCTCCAGCTGAAGCTGCTGCTGAAGAAGCTTCTGAAGTTAACGTTATCTTAGCATCAGTTCCTGCTGATAAGAAAATCGCTGTTCTTAAAGAAGTTAGAGGCATCACTGGTCTTGGCTTGAAAGAAGCTAAAGATTTAGTAGACGGCGCTCCTAAAGCTGTTAAAGAAGGCGTTAAGAAAGAAGAAGCTGAAGCTATCAAGAAACAACTTGAAGCTGCTGGCGCTACAATTGAAATCAAATAGTTTGACATTTATTTGTTTTAATCAAAACGGGTTGAGTTTACTCAACCCGTTTTATTTATTATCATTTATTTGACCAATTATTGGTGAGTATTGGAATTCATAAATATAGTTGAGTTCGATATTCATATCTAAGCGTTTATTGTACATTGATTTGTATTCTTTTTCAGCTTTTAACAGTTCTGTTTTTAAAGAATTGTTATTGGGGTTATTAATACTTTCTGTATATAATCGGTAATAATTCCTTCCTGTTTCATTGTATTTTATTTCAAATTCAAGATTTGCTATTCTTCTTCTTGTTTCAGGTGTTTGTTTTCCTGCTTCAAGTTGTGCTTTTTCAAATCGTGCCGCTCTGTTTCTGGCTTCGATTTCTTCTGATGATAAGTGATATTGTTCAAATGATTTGGAATCTTTAAAATACTGATTTCTAACATTTCCTTCGCGTGATTCAATATCTCCTTTTATGGATTTGACGGCTTCTGCTTTTTCTGCTTGATTTAATTCCGGTAAATTAAGTCTGCTTAAATCTCCTTTTTTCGTTCTTGAAAACTCATAGTATCTTGTTAAGTGTGAGTAAACATAGTCATTTAAAATATTTTTAGCCCCATCTGCTCCGTATTGTTCAACAAAGTCAGGATTGTTGTCTATTATTTCATTTATTCTTGTTATTAATTTTTGACCTTTGTTCAGTTCACATCTGCATATTCTATTTGCAATAAATTCGTTAAAATAAGTATATGCATTCTCGCCAAGTACGTCTTCTTCAATAAATTTTGCAAATTCAGCTTTCATTTTCGCGGACATTTTAGGAGGTTCCATCATTGAAGTATTACCTGCTAAATCAGACAAAATTATTTTTTCGGATTCACCATTTATAATTTTATCTAAAAGAATTTCTTTAACAGCTTGCTTTGCTTCAGTTTCGCTCAGACGGCTTCTTAATATTGCGAGTCTTGCATGTTCTGCTTCATGTGCAATAACTTCTTCGATTGATTTGTAGGTTCCGTCCAAGTACGTTTTTGTATTAAATCTTATGGTATTACGATCTGCGATGTAGCATCCGCCTGTGCTTTCATTGCCCTCAATAATTTCGATTTTTGGTCGTGCACTTTCAGGTATATTCATCTCATCAAAAACTTTAACAGCAGTTTCTTCGACTTGAATCTTTAATTCTTCGGGGGTTAAATTTTTTCTTGCAGCTAGTGCATCTTTTGTTCTCATCTTCATTTTTGATGCACCTGCTAAGAATAGGGCTCCTGTTCCTATTTCTTCACCTGCTTTGCGTATGTCTGAATTTGTGCTTTCTTGATTAATCAGAGTGCCGATGCCTTTACCAATTTCTAATCCGCCATAGCCAAAAAATCCGCATCTGATTATATTTTGTGCAATTATTCCGCCTTTCTTTCCTCCAAGCCTGATTGCACCTTTGTTAATACCTTTTAGAGCTAATATTGTTGCACCCATAGTTAATAATCCTTCTGTGCTGAAAATGAAATCAGCAACATCTCCCAGCCCTTTTATAAAAGACCAAAGTTTGGATTTATTGTTTTCATCAATTTTATGTGTAATCTGCTTTACGGGCATTTTTAGAATATCAAAAGTGTATTTATCAATGCAGTTTAAAGTTTCTGAGAAAATTGATACGCTTTTTTCTTCGTTTTTAACTTGTTCTGTATTATTTGAAATATGTTTCTCCGATATATTTGATATTGAAACGCCCATTATTACTCCTAATATTCCCTTAATAATATAAAGTCGCTCTTTTAATAATAATTGTCTTTATTGTTAAGAAGTGTTAAAGTTGGCTTTAAATTAATATTCAAAGGATATATAATATAAATATATGTATATCGTCAAGAATTTGAAGGACTATGATTTGTCCCTCAAACAGCGAATTTTCGCGGGTTATATTAAGGATAATGTGGATTCGTTTGCTTGCTTTGAAAAAGTGACAAACCGTTCTGCTATGCGAAAATATTTTGCACCTGATAATGATTTCGAAATTTACACTACGGCAATAGCAGATCCTGCATTGCTTGCTAAAAGGGCAATAGCCGGTTAGGTAATTCGATTCGAATTATGATTTTACGCTTGACTGGGAACTTTTTTTCAGTTATTATTCAATACTGAACAAGGGGTAAATGTAGCGTTCATAACTACATGCCTCAAGCATAATTAATATTGGAGAGGGAATGAGAAAAAATATAATTATTATCGTTGCTGTATTATTGGCGCTTGTTTTAGGGCGTTTATTAATATCTCATATGGATAAAATTAAGAGTGCACAAGCTCGTGCGGGTATGATGACTCCATCTGTAACTATAGCGGAAGTAGGAACTCAAAATGTCACAAGACAGTTTGGTGCTAATGCCCGTGTAATGGCTAAATACAGAGTTGATGTGTTAGCTCGTATCAGCGGATATTTAACTAAGAGTTACTTTAAAGAAGGCGACTATGTTAAGGCGGGACAAGTTTTATTTGAAATAGAACCTGAACAATATCAGTTTGCAGCTACTCAGGCTAAAGCTAATATGGATAATGCTCGTTCAATGTCTGATTATTATCAAAAACAGCTTGTCAGATATGAAGAGCTTGTTAAGCAGGATTATGTTGCCCGTTCCGAATATGATAATGCTCTGGCACAATATGATGCTTATTCGGCGCAGATGGACAGTGCGGAAAGTGCGTATAGAGATGCACAAAGAAATTTAGGTTATACAAAAGTTAAGTCTCCTGTTGACGGCAGAGTCGGTTTAATTTCCGTAACGGTAGGTAACTTTGTAAACTCTACAATCGGAGCTCTGACAACTATTAACAGTGCTGACCCTATGTATGTAGTATTTAATATCAATTCTAAAGATTATGCCGAACTTGTAAGAATTGACGGTGCTAATGTTGAACGTGATGTAGACTTTTTCTTTAGTACGGGGCAAAAATATGAACACAAAGGTGTGCAGGATTTCCATGATAACAAAGTCGATGAATCAACAGGTACAATTACTTTAAGGGCTACATTCCCAAATCCTGATGATAAACTTCTTCAAGGGGAGTTTGGTCGCGTAATTATTTATTCTAAATCAAAAGATGATTTGCCGGTTGTTCCTCAAAGTGCAACTTTAGAGAACCAGGAAGGTTTATATGTATATGTTCTTGATGAGCAAAATTTACCTAAAATGGTTTACATTAAAACAATGGGACAAACCGAAGATAATATGTGGATAGTTTCAGAGGGGGTAAATGCCGGTGATAGAATTCTTACCAACGGTATGCAAAAAGTTATTCCTGGTAAGCCGGTAAGAATTGTTGACACTATGCCTCAGGAAAAAACACCGCAAAAGAAACAGAATGTATTTGAAAAGTTATTGGGTAGAAAATAATGGCAGGTAATTTATTTATAAAACGACCAAAGTTTGCGATAGTAATTTCTATTGCGATTATATTAGCAGGATTAATTTCTTTAACGACATTACCGTTAGAGGAATATCCTTCTATTACACCTCCGCAGGTTATTGTTAACGCTACTTATGCAGGTGCAAGCTCTGATGTAATTACGTCAACCATTGCGGCTCCTGTTGAGCTTCAATTAAACGGTATTGAAGACATGCTTTATATGCAGTCCGAATCAAGAAACGGCTCATATTCTTTAACCTTGTATTTTGATGTAGGTGCTGACCCTGATATGGCGCTTGTAAACGTCCAAAACCAGCTTCAACTGGTTCAACCGAGACTTCCGGAAGAGGTTAAACGATTTGGTTTGACGGTTAAGAAAGCTACAGGCGGTTCCGGTTGTTTATATTTGGCTTTGACTTCGCCTAATAAAACGTATAACTCTTTATTCCTGGCTAACTACGCTACTTTATATATTAAGGATGAATTAGCCAGAACAAAAGGCTGCGGTCAGGTTCAGGTATTCGGGGCGGGTGATTATTCAATGAGAATATGGCTGAAACCTGATAAAATGGCAAGCTTGGGAGTTTCTGCTTCTGAGATTAATGCAGCTATTACTTCTCAAAATATTCAGGCACCTGCGGGTAATATCGGGGTTGAACCTTTTGAAAACCCTCAGATGATGAAATTTACATTGAGAACAAAAGGGCGTTTGAAAACAGTAGAAGAATTTGAAAATATTATTGTAAAATCAAATGTCGGTGGTTCAAACGTAAAAATCAAAGATGTAGCGCGTGTTGAATTAGGAGCAGAGAACTATTCTTCAGCTGTATCAATAGGTAAAGCGGATGCTGCAATTATTGCGATTTCTCAGCTGCCTGATGCAAATACAATTGATTTGGTTAACAGAATTGAAAAGAAAATGGAAGTTTTGAGTAAAAAATTTCCTAACGACATAAAATATGATGTTCAGTATGATACAACCGAATTCGTAAGAGAATCTATCAAAGAGGTTATCAGTGCGATTTTGCTTGCTATTGCTCTGGTTAGTGCTGTAACTTATTTGTTCTTGGGTACAGCTCGTGCGGCATTCATTCCTTTCTGTGCAATTCCTGTTTCACTGATTGGTGTGTTTATATTTATGGCATTGATGGGATTTTCCATTAACCTTTTGATTTTGTTTGGTTTGGTGCTTGCTGTTGGTCTGGTAGTAGACGATGCTATTGTTGTATTGGAAAATACACAAAGACATATTCAGGAAGGCAAATCACCTAAGGATGCAACCGAAATTACTATGGAAGAAGTTTTCGGTGCTGTTGTTGCGACTTCTCTTGTATTGATGGCAGTATTTGTTCCGGTATCGTTTATGTCAGGTATCACAGGTCAAATGTACAGACAGTTTGCGGTTTGTATTGCGACATCCATCGGTTTATCAACTCTTGTTGCATTAACTCTTTCACCGGCATTGTGTGCAATGATACTTAAATCAGGGGAAGAAAAAGCCGATTTTGAATTTATTCAAAAATTTGAAAATTGGTTTAATGGCGTAAGAGATAAATATTTAGGTGTAGTTGAATATTTTGTAAGGTCTCCTAAAAAAACTTTGGCGACGTTGATTGGTATTGTCGGATTAATTTTAGCAATGTTCATAATTACTCCAACAGGTTTTCTTCCTGATGAGGACCGTGGCGCATTGTTTGTTATGGTTCAGCTTCAAGACGGTGCAACTCTTACGAGAACGGCAAATACTGTTCAAAGAATTGCGGATCAGCTTGTAGAGATACCTGGTGTATATTCTGTAATGCAGATTAATGGTTTTAAGGGCGAAAATACAGCTTTCCTTATTTTGAAGCTTGAAGAATGGTCAAAGAGAAAATCATCTAAACTTTCAATTGGAAGTATTACAAAACAAGCACAGGCTATAACAGCCAGGTATCCTGAAGCAACTTCGTTTGTTACACAGCCTCCTGCAATTTCCGGTATGGGTATGTATGGCGGTTTTGAATACCAGTTGCTTGATAAAGGTGACAGATCTTCCGATGAATTATTTGCACAAGCTCAATCCTTGATTAGAGCAGCTAACGGTGACCCTGCTTTCTCAAGTATCTATACTTCATTTACATCTTCTCTACCTCAGGTAGTTGTAAATATTGAGGAAGACAAAGCGATGGCTCAGGGTGTTTCAATATCTGAAATATATACAACTCTGGCCGCTCAGTTTGGTTCAACTTATGTAAACGATTTTAATAAATATGGCAGAATTTATCGTGTTTACATGCAGGCAGATGCGCCATATCGTGAAACTTTGAGCGATATGAGCAAGATATATGTAAAAAATAATCAGGGAAGAATGGTTCCGTTATCGGCTGTAATTTCTACTAAGGATATAGTAGGACCTTATTCATTAACAAGATTTAATATGTATCCTGCTATTACCGTTAACGGCAACCCTGCAAGCGGAGTAAGCTCAGGCTCTGCTATGGCTGAAATGGCAAAAATTTCAGATGAAACTCTACCTAAGGATATGGACTATGCTTGGTCAGGAACATCTTTGCAGGAACAGCAGTCTTCCGGTCAAATCGGGCCTATTTTGGCAATGGCTTTGATATTTGTTTACTTATTCCTTGTAGCACTTTATGAAAGTTGGACTTTGCCGATTGCAGTACTTTTAATTTCTCCTGTTGCACTATTGGGTGCATTATTCTTCCAATATGTATGGGGATTATCATTAGATGTATATGCTCAGGTTGGTTTGGTTATGTTAATCGGTTTGAGTACTAAGCAGGCGATTTTGATTGTAGAATTTGCAAAAGATGCGATGGATAAGGAAGGCATGCATTATGTTCAGGCTGCGATGCAGGCTGCCCTACTTCGTTTCAGAGCGGTTATGATGACCAATATTGCGTTTATCTTAGGCTTGTTACCGCTTGTATTTGCGAAAGGTGCAGGTGCGGGAAGCAGAAATTCAATTGGTGTTTCTGTATTCGGCGGTATGATGGCAGTTGCGTTCTTAGGCAGTATCCTTGTTCCGGCATTCTTTGTAATGATTAATGTAATGAAAGAAAAATCTTCAGAGTATATTCAGAGGTTTAAAAAATGAAGAAATTTATAATATTTTTAATAATGATATCTTTATGCCAAACGTCGGCTATGGCTGCGTTTTGGAATAAAGATGCACAACTGGGGAATGAAATTAAAAAAGAAGAATACCCTGAAAGTTTAGATGTAGAGCCAAAGGGTGAACCTCAGGAGAACAAAACTCTTATTGTTGGCGGGATTGAAGAAATTGTAGATATTTCAATGGAAGAATGCCTGCGCTTGGCATTAGGTAATAACCCTCGTATTCAAGCTGCAATGCAGGATGTTTTCGCGGCAGATGCTCGAATTAAGCAGGCATGGTCATCTTATTTCCCGCAATTCAGCTGGCAGACAGGGTATTCAAGAATTAAACAATTGCAGTTGTCTGATGCGTTGGGTGAAAACTTGATTTTTAACTACTTTATCCTTGGACAGGTTTCTGCAAGCCAGATGTTGTATGATTTTGGAGTTACTCAAAATCAAGTAACAATTAGGAAATTAGATAAACAAGGGTATGAAACTTCTTTAACCGGAACGGTAAATGATGTTATTTGTGAAGTTAAAAAAGCTTATTATGCTTTCCAATATGCATTGGAATCTAAAAAAGTAGCAGAAGAGATGGTTGCACGCTATGAAGCTTTTTATAATCAAGCAAAAGCTTTTTATATGGCAGGAACTTCACCAAAAGTTGATGTAACTATTGCGGAAGTTAATTTGAGTAATGCAAAATTAATGCTTATTCAGGCAGAAAATGCTGTTGATATAGCAATGGCACGTTTGAATAACACAATGGGCCTGCCTTATACTAATAAGTATTCAATTTCGGATCATTTGAAATACGATACTTGTGATATCACACTGAGTGATGCGATAGATATTGCAAAAGAATCACGACCTGATTATCATTTAGCAGAATTAAGGGTTGAGGAAGCAAGACAAAATGTCAAACTTGTTAAAAAGTCTTATTTCCCTACTATTACAGTAGAAGGTCAATATCAGTTAGGTGGAAGAACCTTTGTTTCAAATTATGGTTATAACTTTGGCGGGTATTTGAATTTCCCTACAATTAACGGAATGTTGATTCATAGTGAAATTAAAGAGGCAAAAGCTCTGTACTCAAAGGAACAAGCAACTGCTATGAGTACAAAAAATGATATTTTTTATCAAATTCAAGAAGCTTATTATTCTATGATTGAGAAGAAAAATTCTATTCCTGTATCTTTCTTAGGTTTAAAACAGGCTAAAGAAAACTATGAACTTTCTTATGGCAGATACAAGGTTGGAGTTGGTAATCCTGTTGAATTGAAAGAAGCTCAAGTTCAATATCAGGATGCAATGCTTCGTTATTATAATTCTTTATATCAATTCAATTCCGCTAAAGCTGATCTTGAAAAATATATCGGAAAAAATCTTGTCGATGGAGAAGTCGAATTAGATTTAGGCGGTAAAAAATCTAAGAAAAAGAAGAAAACCTCGTAGATTTAAAGTATTGTAACATGTTATAAAATAGTATATAATTTGAACAAATAGGAGATAAGAGCATGTTACCAATCATAACAGAAGAAATTTCATCAGAGATTTTTAGCGAAGTTTTTCAAGATGTTCAAGCTTGGAGAAAAAATATGGTTAATTACCTTAAGGAAGAAAATCCTGAGGTTAATACCGCTATTTTAGAAGTTGCTAAATATGATGAAGGTATTGATTTGAAAGCTGTTGCTCTCGGCGCATATCTTTCTTACAGATTAATTGAAGTTGCTGCTGAAAATGATGGCGGCTTAACTTTGGAAGAATAGTTATTTAGCAGCTCTGTCGGCAAGAAATGTTGATATAAACGGAATCAGAATGTAATAAATCCCGCCGATTATCAATATCGGCTTTGCTATTTTTATACCTTCGATATATTTGTCCAAATTGGGGTCGTTTTTGTTTATCTGTTTAAATTTTTTGATAAATTTATCTGTAGGTTTGTCGGTGAGCTTGTCTGCAAAATAACTTGAAGCTATACTTAAGGCTGTTGATATTCCTGCGTTGTAACAAAGTGCGTCTTTTCTTTCTTCTTTAATTTTATTACTTTTTTTTGTTTGATAAATAAATGTTCCTGTTGTCAAAGTATCAGTTGCAGCTATAATATGCATTGGAAAGTTTGTATCTTTATATTTTTTAGCAAATTCCTGATATTTTTTGTTGTTTAATGTTTTTGTTATGATATCTGACGATTTCCCTTTAAAACTCAAACCTTTATTTTCTTCAGGGAATATTTGATTCATAAAAACAGGGACACTTGCTGCTGTAAGAATTGCTTTAGGAATAGCAGCAGCCATACCTAAGCCGAGTTTGAACATTTGTGTTGCAAGAATATAAGCTTTGGACTGCTCTAATTTATCGGCTTCGTCTTTTAGGTTTTCTATGGATTCTTTTGTTAAATTTTTATTGATATTTTTCATTTTTTTAGCTAAAGGTTTTGATAAGGCAAACATCATTGCGTAACCTACAAATGTTGAAGCTAATGATTTTGCAAAAGCTAATTTTTTATTTTCTTTATCGGTTTTTGGTGTTGCTAATATTGCAGCAGGACGTGCAGTTAAGGATAAAGCTAATGTTGTTGTTGCAGCAAAAAGAGCTCCGTTATCGGCTGCAAACTCCAGTCCTTTTTTAAGAGCTTTGTTATTATAAATTCCTCCGAATGAGATATTAGAATTTACTTTCATCTTTGTTTATTAGATAACATAAATATGGTTAATATTAAAGGTTGGAAGAAATCCGAAATAATATTTTTGAGCTTTGTAATTGTATTTATTATTACGCATTCTATTGTTCGTCAGGATAGTCTTATAGCAACAGTTTCTGCTATTTGCGGTATTACTTATACGTTTATTGCTGGGAAGGGAAATCCTGTTTGTTATTTATTTGGGGTTACCGGCTCAGGTTTTTATTCATATCTGGCTTTTCAGAATCTTTTGTGGGGGAATCTTCTTTTATACCTTTGTTATTATATTCCGATGCAGATTTTGGGCTTCTTTCAGTGGAATAAAAATTTAAAAGAAGGCAAGAAGGAGATTGTTAAAAGATACTTGCCTAAAAAAGAATTAGCAGTTTTAACTTTCATTACTATTGCGGCGATTATTGCAACAGCATTTGTATTAAATCATTTTCATGATGCTCATCCGATTTTAGACAGTATTACTACAGTTGGTTCAATTGGCGGTATGTATTTGACTGTAAGACGAGCTATCGAACAGTGGATTTTTTGGATGGTTGTTAATTTCTTATCATTAATTATGTGGGTTTCTGTTGCAATGGGCGGGGCAAGAGTTTATTCTACTGTTATTATGTGGGCTGTTTATTTATTTCTGGCATTCTATTTCTATTTTAGCTGGCGAAAAGAAATTAAATATAGCAAAAATAATATTTAGCTGTTTTATAACAGTATGCTTAATGTAAATTTCCGCGCTTCAAAGCAAATACCTTATAATTTAACAAATCAGGCTCGAATGATTAATTCTGCGTTGCAGGAAGTAAATCCGAGTATGCAAAAACTCAATAATGCGACAAGATGTTCGGGTGCAAGGCGAGCAATTGAATCTTTAAAGGAATTAGTCGGAATTGAATGTATCTTTAAAGAAGGCGGGATAAGCCTAAAGTCCGGGGATAGAGTTATTAATATTATAGCTCCTGATTCTGTAAGTTTGAAGCTTCGAGATCAAAATGCAGAAAAAAGGAAAGATTTTAAATATGTAGAAATTAACGGGAGTAATATTGTAGAATCGGAAGGTTTTAATTCTCGTTCAGCTTCTGTAGAAGAGTTTTTGGAATCAATTCTTGAAAAAATCGATTTTCCTATTTTGCAATTAAGACGTTTCTTTAAACGAGCAGATAT
Organism: Candidatus Gastranaerophilales bacterium; assembly: GCA_023662705.1. Classification (GTDB taxonomy): domain Bacteria; phylum Cyanobacteriota; class Vampirovibrionia; order Gastranaerophilales; family Gastranaerophilaceae; genus CAG-196. The sequence continues at coordinate 16,953 of JAMPIM010000002.1, forward strand.
TGTTCAGGTTCTTCAAAAAATATCTCCAAAAGCAGTGCTTAGTCAAAATGATGCCAAAACGGCAGATGATATAAAAACTCTTTTTTATGAAATTCAAGAACGAATTTCTTCTGTACAGAATGGAGTTTCCCGTTCAAAAATTAAGAATGCGTATTCGCATGCCAAACCAAGTCCGCATGGCTCAAAACAGTTGGAATTTGCAGGTATTGGCGTTGATGAAAAAGAGTATTCCGTAAATATTATTACAATTGCAGCGGGTCAACAACATCTTGTTGTTAAAGTTGCTAAAGAAGGTAAAGAACCTCAGGTTATAATTGTAGACCCCAAAAACAGGGTCTTAAAAGAGAAAAATTTGGGTAAAGTTTATAAACTCGGTAGCAGCGCTGTTTACTATACTCAACAAGAAATCGATTCTCCATTGTTTTCTCCAAAGCTGGAAGTCTTAAAGCGTGAATTAGAAGCTTATAATGAATATTTAAAAGAAAGAATTGCTGAGTTTAATGCATATAAAGCTCATTATTCAACGGGCGAAGTTGGTGTAATTGATAAAAAGACTTTGGCCTTAATAAAAGATTTAATGAAACAATTTGACGGCTGCAAAGCTAAAATGCTTAAGATTAAAGATGCTCCAAGAAAGAGGGCATTTAAGGATAAATATAACATTGAAACCAGAGATGGAAGTCCTTCATTGATTTTCAAAAATATTAACGATGAAGGAGAGGTTTTACATCTAAGTTTTCCTACAATGGCCGGGGTTCGTTGTATGAAGATTATTATAGAAAAACGAAATGGCAATATTGGTAAAAGCTTATTTGTTAATGGAGATAAGCTTGTTAAATTTAATGCTACAAGTCTTGGCAGAAGTAAAAGGACTGATACTGATTCGAACTATCATTCGCAGGAAGAAATTGAATCTTCCGGTTTGAAAGAGTTTTTATTAATTCTTAAGAAACGTTTAGCAATTATACCTAAAAGCGAATAATGTGTTATTATTGGTATAAGTTAGGGGTGTGTGATGAAATTATTAAAAGTTTTGGGTATAACAAGTCTGGTATCGGGAGCGGCATGCTTTGCTACTTATATTTATAATGAAGCAAAGTGGGAAGAACGCCAGCGTTTATGGTGGTCACAAGAAATGGTAAGACACTATAATCCAGAAAAATATAATGAATTAAAGAATGCTAAAGTTGAAGATTTGAGAGTTTGGCAAGAGGCGGAAACCGAAATACGAGATTCCGTAGAGCATGCCCGCTCTTTGGAGGGAAAAGCTCAAAGGGCATATTTTGAAGGCGGTTGTTGTAAATAAGCAATAAAAAAGACCCCTTACGGAGTCTTCTTTATATGGGCCGCAGTGGACTCGAACCACCGACCTCACCCTTATCAGGGGTGCGCTCTAACCACCTGAGCTAGCAGCCCTCGTTAGAACTTTGTCGATTATGGGGTTTCAGCTAGTACCCTCGACAAGTTCTAATTTATCATGGACAAATTTTAAAATCAAGCATTTCTTTTTATGTTATTATAAATTTATAGATGGGGAATTAGAGAGATGAACTTAACAGTAATTGGAACAGGATATGTTGGTTTGGTTGCAGGCGCATGTCTGGCTGATATGGGCAATAATGTTATCTGTGTAGATAATAATATTGAGAAGCTTGAACAATTGAAACAGGGAATTATTCCTATTTATGAACCCGGGTTGGATGAACTTGTTAAATCAAATGTTCAGGAAAACAGATTAAGATTTTCTAATGATTTAGACTCTGCTGTAAAAGAATCTCAAGTTTGTTTTATTGCAGTCGGAACTCCTCAGGATGAAAACGGTGCTGCCGATTTGAGCGGTGTCTTTACTGTAGCTGAGCAGATTGCAAAATCCATGAACGAATATAAAGTTATTGTGAATAAGTCAACCGTGCCGGTTGGTACTGCACAAAAAGTTGCAAATATTGTTAAATCTAATACTAATCACCCCTTTGACGTAGTTTCTAATCCCGAATTTTTGAAACAAGGTAATGCTGTTGATGATTTTTTATCTCCTGACAGAGTTATTATTGGTTCTGATTCAGAGAAAGCTACACGTTTGATGCAGGAAATTTATTCCCCGTTTTTAAGAACTGCAAACCGAATTATTCTTATGGATGTTAAATCAGCAGAAATGACTAAGTATGCCGCAAATTCTTTTTTGGCAACAAAAATTTCTTTCATGAACGAAATTGCCAATCTTTGTGAAAAAGTAGGTGCAGATGCAGAAATGGTTCGTGTCGGTATGTCTACGGATACAAGAATCGGTAACAGATTCTTATTCCCTGGGATAGGTTATGGCGGAAGCTGTTTCCCAAAAGACATTGAAGCTTTGATTAATACAGGAAATGAGTTTGGATGCGAAATGCCTCTTGTTAAATCCGTAAATAAAATTAATCGTCGTCAACGTGAATTATTTGTGAAAAAAATTACCAATCGTTTTGGAGAAGATTTGAACGGTAGAATATTTGGAGTTTGGGGGCTGGCTTTTAAACCTAAAACTAATGATATGCGTGAAGCTCCTGCAATTACAATTGTTAATGAACTTATTAAACGCGGAGCAAAAGTTAATGCGTATGACCCTAAAGCAATGGATACTTCAAAGCAATTGTATTTAAAAGATAAAATAACGTATTCAAGGAATTCCTATGAAGCATTGGAGAATGCTGATGCAATGCTTTTATTAACAGAGTGGAATGAATTCAGACGTCCTGATTTTGACAAAATCAAACGACTTATGAAATCTGCAATTATATTCGACGGAAGAAATCAATATGACCCGGTGAGGTTAAAAGAAAAAGGATTTGAGTATATTTGTATAGGAAGAAATAATTAAAAAAAAAGGCTTTTAAAGCCCTTTTTTTAAACGTGTTTTTCGATATTGGTAATAATTGAGCTCTTTGGCATCAAACCGACCATTCGCTCAACAGCTTCACCGTCTTTGAATACCATTAAAGTAGGAAGTCCGCTTACCTGATATTTTTTAGCCATTTCTAAGTTGTCATCGGTGTTAATTTTTGCAAATTTAACTTTTGAAGACAATTCTTGTTCAACTTCTTCTAAAATAGGGCCGAGTTTTCTGCAAGGTCCGCACCAGTTAGCAAAAAAATCTACTACTATAACTCCATTGTGTGAAATAACTTCTTTATCAAAGTTTTCTGTATTAATTTCTTGTACCATTTATACTCTCCTTTTGTTCGATTGTACCATATTAATTATGTTTATGCTATCATGTTGCACGAGGAGTAAAAAGGGTAAACAGACTACCCCCAGAGGATAATAAAAATGCCGAGAAAAAAAGAAATAGAAATAGTACTTGATACTGAAACTACAGGTTTAGATTATACAAGAGAGAGAATAATCGAATTTGCAGCCGTAAGACTTGAAAACGGAAAGATTAAAGACGAATTTCAAACCTTAATCAATCCGCATCAGCATATCAGAAAATCATCAATGGCAGTTCACGGTATTACGGAAGAAATGGTTGCAGATGCACCAAGTGAAGAAGAAGCTTTGCCAAAGATTCTGGAATTTATCGGGGATTATCCGATTGTAGCGCATAATGCTATTTTTGATTATTCCTTCCTCAATGAAGCTAAAAAACGTGTTTTTGGAGAATCTTTAAAAAATCCTCGCATTGATACCCAGATTATGTTTAAAGAAATTGCTCCTGATTTAGAATCTCACGGTTTGGAAGCTTTAACTAACAGATTTAATGTGGAATTAAATAACCACCACAGAGCTATGGCAGATACAATGGGCTTAGCTCTTGCTTATCCAAAGTTAAAAAAGCTATATTTACAGCGTCTCGATTGGCAGAAAAAACAGCTTGAGAATGTTGATTACTTGTTTGACAGATATTTAAGAATTCAACAAAGTATTGCTACAATGCAGGCTGAATTACAGGATTTGAAATCTGTATTTAAACTTCACTTTGAACTGGGAGGAGCTCCTTTAGAAGCTGAAACCGGAGAGATGATGGTTTATCAGTCAAAACACTCTTTCGGTTATGAATTTAATGATGTTAAAGAAGTTTTAGAAAATGTTGGTGCTTTAGAAAAAGCTGTTAAGCTTAATAACGGATTTATTGACAGATTATGCAACGGTTTAAGCTTATCTGACGAATACAAACAGATTATTAAAGATGCGCGTCAGGAACTAACTGAAACAAGAAATATTCAGGTTATCAAACCATGCAGATAGAACTAATTGTTGATATTGAAAAATTATCAAATCTCGGATATGGAATAGCTAAACAGGACGGATATGTAATCTTTGTAGATGGTGCTTGTCCGGGGGATAAAGTTCGAATCCAAATAACCAAAAAGAATAAGAATTTTGCGAATGCAAAAGTTTTGGAAGTTATTGAATCTTCACCTCATAGAGTTCAGCCGTTTTGTCCTATGCAGAAAGTTTGTGGTGCATGCCAGCTTCAATTTATTGATTATGGATATCAGCTAAAACTAAAAAAAGAAATTGTCGAAGATTCAATGCGTGGTCTTGATGTTGAAGTAAGAGATGTTGTTGCAAGCCCTGAGGATAAACATTACAGACATAAAATTCAGTATCCTGTTTCAGAAACACGTGATTCAAAAAGGATTCTTGCGGGATATTATAAACCAGCTTCGCATGAATTGGTTAATATTAAGTATTGTCCGATTCAACCCGAATATTGCGATAAGATTATTGAGTTTATAAGAACAGCTGCACAGGAGTGTGGAATTAGCGGGTATAAAGAAAAAAGTCATGCCGGTGATTTAAGGCATGTTGTTATCCGCTCATCTGCTTATAATGGTAAAAATCTCGTTATTCTTATTGTCAATTCAACCAGAGTATTTGATAAACTCAAAAAACTTGCAAATAGAATTTATACCGAACTTGATAATATAGCAGGGGTTGGGGTGAATTTTAATTCACAAAAAACAAATTTGATACTTGGTAAAGAAACTCAAATGCTTGAAGGAGAAAGTTTTATAGAAGAACAGCTTTGCGATAAAGTGTTTAAAGTAGGTGCAGAAACTTTCTTTCAAGTGAATCCTAAGAGTGCAGATAATATTTTCAGGTTTGTTAAAGATTATATTTCCAAAAATTTTGAAAATCCGCTAGTTTTAGATGCTTATGCAGGGATAACAACTTTTGGTATTTGTTTATCGGATGTCGCAAGAAAAGTTGTTAGCGTGGAAGAAGTCAAAGCTTCTGTACAGCTTGCAGATAAGATTATTAAAGAAAACGGGATAAAAAATGTTGAATTGCATAATATGGATGCAGGCATGTTCTTTGAAAAAGAACTTAAAACAAAGGGGCGCAAGTTTGATGTAACCGTGCTTGATCCGCCGAGAAAAGGTTGTACGGTTGAGAGCTTGGACTATGCTCTAAAACTTACTAAAGGAAAAATAATTTATGTTTCTTGTAATCCTGCAACTCTAGCGCGAGATTTGAAATATTTAACAGAAAAAGGGTGCAAGGTTGAATTTGTACAGCCGTTTGATATGTTTCCGCATACTTATCATATTGAGAATGTAGCTGTTATCAATATTCCATCCACTTTGTAAAGTTTTGTAACAATAATATTACTCTTTGAAATTGAGTCTTTTTTATATACTTATTATATATGTAAGACAAAAGATGGAAAGTTCAAAGATGTACACTAATTATTCACAAATGAATATGCTTAGTATGGGCTCAGGAATGGGTTACCAGAACTTTCTAGGCGGCGGTCTTGGAATGGGCGGTTTCGGAATGGGCAGCCTATTCGGTACTGGTTTTGGCGGCTGCAATATGTTCCAAAGCTGTGATGGTTCTGTTAACTATGATGCAATGGCTGGCATGGCTGTTGGCGGTGTGTTAACAAACTGCTTATTGGGTTTCTTGGGTCAGACAATGGCAAATAGACAAGCTAAGAAAGCAAATTCTCCAGAAGCTAATCTTGAATCATTAAAAACAAAACAAGCTAATTTAACTAAAGATGTTGAAACAAAAACAACAGCTTATAATGATGCTAATAAAGCATACGAAACTGCGCAAGGTAAATACGAAGCAAATCAAAAAATTATTTCTGATTATTCTGGTTCTGTAAAATTAACTAACGAAACAATAATCGAAAAATATGAAGAATGGTATAAGAGTACAGATGCAAATAAAGGAGACGCTCCTTATACTAAAGATCAATATGATAAAGCTGTAGCAGATAAAAAAGCTTATGAAGAAGCTGTAAAAAATGATGCATCTTTAAAATCAAAAATGGATAAAGCAGAAAATGATAAGAATCTTGCTTATAACGCAAAAGTAAAGGCAGAAGAAGCGTTAGCAGAAGTAAACAAAGCAATTGAAGATATTAATCAAGTAAACAAGGAAAAAGAAAATCAGCAAATTCTAAGCAAAGCTGACGGCAATCTTTTCAATAGAACATCAGAAAGCAACTTTAATGAAAAATATATGACTGAAGGCGTTTCTAGAGGTGCCAACGGAGAACTTACATTTAAGAAAAATGTTACTAAAAAGAATCCTGATGGCACAACTTCAACAACTCAAGAATCTTTTGATGTAACAAGCGGTGACTTAGCTTATGCTTTAAAAATGTTCCAAGAAGTTAAACCGGAAGCAAAAACAAAATGGGCAACTTTATACCAAGAATTATATAGAGCTTCTGGCGATGATGTTCCATCTAAAACTCAAATTCAAGCTTATGAGAAAATCATTAAACCTTGGATAAATGAACATCCGCAAACCGAAGCATAATATTTGTAAACATTTGTAACAAAAAGACTCAATTATGAAATTGAGTCTTTTTTATATCCTTTATATATATGTAAGATTAAGAAGAAAGATGGCATAATGGGACGTTTAACTGACGGTAGTATTAATATTTATGGCAAAGGCAGAGAGCAAATCGATGTTGCTAAACAAAACCGTTTAAATAATCCTAATGGTAGTCATACCACTTTAGGTATCCTTGGCACAGCACTTCTTCCAAATCTTTTATCAGGCATTGCATGTCAAGTAGCTGATTCAAATTGTGGTGGAGCAGGAAGCTCTGTTAGTAAATCTAATTCGCAAGAAGTAACTCCAGATTCTTTAAAGAAAACAATTAATGAAAAATTAACAGAAGTTAATTGTAAAGATTTTGAATCATTAACAAGTGAACTTGCTGATTTACAAGGTAAACAACAAGGTTTAGATGATGCTTTTAATGCAGCAGATCTTAAGGTGCAAAAGCTTAATCAAGATATTAGTAGTTATAGCAAAATTATCCAAGATGGTGAAGCATCATATAATGAATTAAGAGCAAAACCGGCATCAGAAAGAACTCCAGAAGAACAAGATTTTATTGATGGTTATGAAATAAATAAGGCTTATTTGGAGAAATTAAACAAAACTGATTTACCTGCCGCTCAGAGTGAACTTAGTACAGCAGAAACTGCAAAAATAAATAATACAAAGCGCATTGGTGATTTGCAAGATGCGAAGAGAGTATTGGAACCGCTTGTTAAGCAGTTGCAGGAATTGGAACTTACTAATGCTGTTGATCAATATAAGAATAAAGAGTCTAAAAAGATTTTAAGTTTAATAAAAAAATTGAATAGCGAAACTGACCAAAATAAAAGAGTACAATTAGCAAGAGAATTAGGTGCTGCTGTAGAAGCTTACTATGCAAACCATAAAAAAGGAGAATGTCCAACAATTGATAATTTGCCAGCAGCTAAAAATTATCTACAAGTTAAGAATTTTAAACCTGAAGTACCAGCATTTGAATTGCCTAGCGACTTAGGTTTTGGACAAAGAAAAGTTTCATAATTATTAACTTTTGTAAAAAAATATTTTGGGCATGTGCCATGATTTTGGAATTTGTTGTAACATGCTTTGTATCAACTATCCCCAAAAATCTCCTCCCAAAATTATAAAGAGATAAATTTCTACTGACTCAGAAATGAGTCAGTCTTTTTATATATCCCTCTGACTAAGTATATATTTTTTTCATCTTGTAGTAGAATATTGTTATGAGAAAAAAGGTATTAGGGACAGTTTGTATTTTAGCGCTTTCAGCGTTTTTGGCTAATGAGCCGGCATGGTCGGCTTCTGCTGGTGCTTTTGCTCAGCATTATGATGCGGCACAAAGCTATTTAACTCAGGGACAGTATTCGTCTGCAATTGTTGAGTTTAGAAAAGCTTTACGCATAAACTTTATGGATAATTCTGCAAGAATCGGTTTAATCAATTCTTATCTTGCCCGTGCGACTTATTACGCTAATCAGGAAAAGAATTACGATAAGGCCGCTAATGATTTTAGAAGCGCTTTGTTTTATTTAAGAATGTATCCGACTAAAGAACAGCCTGTTCAGAATTCTGCAAGCATGGTTGCTTCGGCTCAAGAGAATTTGAACCAGTGTTTAAAGGTAATTGGTTTTGATAGAACTGCTTCATCCAGATATAAAAAAGCAGAAGAACTCCGTGCAATGGGTAATTTCTCGGCAGCAGCTTATGAGTTTTCTCAAGCTGCTCAGAGTGAAAATATCGCCTCTGAATCCAATGCTCAGATTGCAGATTTAATGAAGCTTCTCGGTAATGAAACCCGTTCTGCAGATTATTACAAAGTTGCTCTTGATTTAAAACCTGCTGATAGTACTTTGCGTATGAAATACGCACGAACATTGGATAAACTCGGTCGTTATGATGAAGCGGTTGTCCAATACAATGCCGCTCTTGCTAACAGTAAAGGTGATATGGAAGTCCTTTATGCGCTTGAACGTATTTATCTGAAGAAGCTTGCTCAAACGCCTTCTGATGCTGAACTCAACGCTAATATAGGTGCAATTAAACAGGCTCAGGGTGATTTTGAGAGCGCTCTCGGGTATTATAGCAAGGCAGAGCAAATTAATCCTAATAATGTTAATACAAGACTCAATGTCGGAACATTATTCCAACAGAAAAAAGATTATGCAAAAGCTATCAAATCGTATGATTCTGTTTTAACACTTTATCCTGATAATGTTCAGGCAAATCTATATAAAGCTCAGGCTTTATCGGAAATGGGTAATAAGAAAGACGCGTTGACTCTTTATAAAAAAGTTTTATTGCTTGACCCTGCTAATCCTACTGCAAAAGCAGAACTTGCGGGTGTAATGAGAGATGCCATGTCTCCGCAGGAATATATTTCATATTTGAGTCAGAATTCGGATAAGACTAATCAGGCGTTGTTATATGATTATGCGCTTAAATTACATAAAGAAAATAAACTTGATGAGGCAATTACTGCATATAAAGCCGTAATTAATACAAATTCGTCTAATGTTGACGCGTATGTAAACTTAGCGATTTGTTATGCAGCACAAAATGATTACAAGAATGCTCAGAGTATTTTGAACACTGCAAAATCAAAGTTTCCTGCTAATAACTTAGTATTAAAAACATTGCAGGATGTTCAGAAAGACACATTATCTACAGCATTGGCTGAAGCTTCTGCAAGTTATGAAAATAAAGATTATAAAAAGGCACTTTCGCAGTATTTGGCGGTGAGTCCTGCAAACGAGGATTCATTGCTGGGTGCAGCGGCTTGTTATCAGGCATTGGAAAACTTTGATAAAGCCATTGAATCTTACCAAAAAGCTGAAAAGCTTGCGCCGAATAACGCTGAAATACCTTATTATATAGGTTATTTGTATTCTGAACAGCAAAAATGGATGGAAGCAGAAACTTATCTTAAAAAGGCTGTGAAACTTAATCCAAATTCAGAAGCGAAGAATCTTTTGCCTTATGTATTACAAAATTATTCTTTAGCTGCGTTGGGTGAAGCTATCGGACTTTATGAAAAGAGCAGTTTTGAAAGTGCTTTGACTAAGTTCAATGAAGTTCTTAAAAAAGAATCAAATAATGCTTATGCATATTATTACCGTGGTTTGATTTATGATGAGCAGAAAAAAACGCAGCTTGCAATTAATGATTATTTGCAGGTGTTGAAGAATACAAATGAGCTTCCGATTGCAAACTACATGCTTGCGGTTGATTATGACGGTTTAGAAAATTATAAAGAAGCTTATAAGTATTATAATAATTTTATTTCTGTTTACACAACTGAGGATGAGTATTTGCAGTATGCAAAATCCAGAATGGAAGAATTGAAACAGTATGTTGGCGGATAGAGTTAATACATTGATAGCAAGCAGGGTTTCGCTTGCACCGATGGCAGGGATAACTGATTATGTTTTGCGCTCACTTGTAAGGGAGCATTCAAAAAGCTGTCTTTTAACAACAGAGATGATTAGCTCAGAAGCTTTAACTCAGGTTAAGGATACTGATATTGTTAAACGTGATGAAAATCACTCCCCGATTTCTTATCAGTTGAGCGGACACAAACCTAAAATGATGGCAGATAGTGCCGAGTACTTACAGCGTTATGCGGATATGATTGATATTAATATGGGCTGTCCTGTTAATAAAGTTGTTAAAGGTACTGACGGTGCAGCTTTAATGCGTAATGTTGATTTGGCACAGGAAATTGTCAGAACCGTAAAATCTCAGATTTCAATTCCTTTGAGTGTAAAGTTCCGTCTTGGCTATACTATGGATGAACTCAACTATGTTGAATATGGTCAGAAAATGCAGGAGGCTGGGGCTGATTTTATAACAATTCATGGAAGAACACGTTCTCAGATGTATGGCGGAAAAGCTGATTGGAAACGTATAGCTGAACTTAAACGCAATGTTGATATACCTGTTTTTGCAAATGGTGATGTTGTTTCAATAGAAACGGCTGTTCAGTGTTTGGAAGAATCACAGGCTGATGGTGTGGCAATCGGCCGCGGGGTATTGGGAGATGTTACTTTGATATCAAGGATTGAACAATACCTTAATACAGGTGAGTATTTACCTCCTCCGACTTTAGAGCAAAAAATTGATGATATGAAGAAACATCTTCTTCGAGAAATTGAGTTTCGCGGGGAGGATATCGGAATTAAGTTTGTTCGTAAATTTTACCCCTATTATGTTAACGGTTTTCAGGGAGCGTCACGCTGCCGCGGGGAGCTTGTTATGCTTGATGATTTAAAAGAAATATTATCTCTTCTGGATAGAATTATATTGCAGAATCGGGTTTAAAGAATAGAGATACAAAATGATCGAAGTCTCTGATAGAATTGGTGTTTAAAATATTGTTTGCTTTTTCTCTTTGGCTTGTATCTCTGGTTTTGTTAAGTACTTCTATTAATGTTTTGTCTGTACTACTGTATCTTCCTGCAATGCAGTATTTTGTTTTAATTAATTTTAAAAGCTCTTCTGCCAAATCTTTATTATCTTTGTTTATTGCTTCAAGTACTTCTTTAATATTATTATAGTCGCTAAATATTACCTGAGTTGATCCAGCATGAGTTTTACTTAAAATAGTGTCTACCATTCCAATATTATGTTGGTTTATAGCAGGAAGTAATGAGGCACATTTGTTGCTCTTAATTTCAGATACTGATTTTAACTCATGGAATTGTCTGTAAATATCAGCATTTTCTTCTTTAAGCTTTGGTAAAATAGATAGCACGTCATCAATATCGTAAATATATGTTCCTGTGCCGTTTTTCTTTTCTGCGTTCAGAATTACTTCGGCGCATTTTGGATTCTGTGTTTCTTCAACTTTTTTTGCAAGACTTGATAAACTTGCAAGATTAAGCTCTGTTTTTCCGCCTTTTTGTCTTGTGGAAAGCAATATTTGCCAGATATCAACATTATCTTGTGTTGTATTCTTTAAACATTCGGTTAATCTTTCAATTTCTGTAGGACGAATTTCAGTTATATCAATTAATTGCTTTGCAATCTTTTCGTTACCGCTGTTTATGCATTCTAATACTCTTAGAATTTCGCTTGAAGAGAATGAATTTTCTCTGTCACCGCTTAGTTTTTCTGTTTTTTGCGCAAGCTGTTCTAAGTATTTAATATTTTCTTCATTGGTTTCTTTTAATAAACTTTTTATTTCTTGCAGAGTAAATCTGTGTTTTGTTTCTTTTCCTTTTGGGGTGAAAATATTATGTTTCTTCATTTTTGCAAGTTGTTTTAATATAATAAGCTTTTCGTCATTTAGACCATTGTTAAGCTCAATAACCGCAGCCTTGTTGTTAAAAAGAGTCCCTTTGGGGTCGTTGTTTTTGATAAAATTATACAGCGCGTCATTAATTTCACCTTTTTTAATACCGCATGCCAGTTTTTGGAAGTATTTTTTGTAAATCTCTTTTCCGCCATAGATTCCGCCGGTTGCAATACCTGCTGTTAATGCAAGTGCTCCCAGAACACTTAGGAAGCTTTTAGGTTCTTCTTGTTTTTTATTTGAAATCTCAATCTTATCAGGTTCTTGTGCAGGCATGGCTTTAAGACGCACATTTTGTGTGCTTTTAAACTCAATTTTAGATTGTAAAATCGGATTTAAACCTTCCATCAAGAAACCTTCCTAAAATTATTAAAAGATATGATAAATGAAAATTGCGTAATAAGAAATAAATTCTTAATATAACTTAATAATTAAGGCAATTTTTACTGTTTTAGCGTATTTATATAATTAGGTATTGTATGTCAGATAGTAAGATAAAAATAACACCCCATAATAATGCTTTTTCAAGGCAGCAGATGGCTGTACCACAAATGATGGTGGCAGTGCGGCCTGTTATTAATTCTGATAAAGAAATGCAGGATGCATTTATTCTTGCGAAGAAAAAACGCGGGTTGTTTGCAAGGCTTTTAGGTTCGATTTCATTATCAAGAGTCTCTGAGAGTAAAGTAAAAAAACAAATTGAAAATTATAAATTTGGTTTAGGAACTAAAGAACAAGCACAAGATTATATTAACAGGTATCATAATTCAAATACAAATACCTCGGAAGTTGTAACAGACAGTTTAGCTTCAATGGCTGCTATTAGTGCAGGATTTGTTATTAAAAAGACTCAAACATTTGCCAATATTTTTACCCCAAAATATAAAACTCAGGCTGCACTATTGACAGCAGCAGCTTCTATCGGTGCAGGATTTATTGCCAAATTAGGCTTAAAAGGCCTCGATATTGCAGGCATGAATAAAGAAGGGCGTAAGGAACAGTCTTTTGTGTCAACATTAAAATCAGGAGCTGTGGATGGAATTACAGGCTACGGTGCAGTTCTTAGTCCTTATCTGATTCCGGTTGGTATAGCTGCAAATTTATTTTCTCGTTATGTAGATGAAAAACGTAATGATAAAACAATGCCTTCATTAAGTGATTTTATAGAAAAACAAAAAGATAATTTAATGATTGGCATGGCAGGTGTTGCGGGTGTTTCTGCAATGGCTGCGCATGGACATATAAATATCGCAAAAATTACTAATTCCATTAAGGCCGCTGCCATTAATAAAAAACATACAATATCTTATCGTCCGCCGGAAGGACAGTTAACAGAATTCCAGCAATTGGCACGTGATATAGGCTATGATTTGAGCGTTATTATTAAAGGTGAAAAATTTGATCCGTCAGGGATTTCAAAACTTGATGAAGATTTTATGAAAATTCTTTTGGAAAGCGGTAATAATGGTCAAATTGACGATAAAATTAAAAAGTTGGAGTTGGAAAATATCTTCTTGCCAAAATATTTACAAACAGTTGTAGATATTCCGGAAGAACAACAGCAAAAACTTTGCAGACAAATAGATCAGCTTGTAGAGGGTTATCTTGATAGAAAAAACAAAAAAACCTACAACGGTAGAGATTGGAGTTTTAATAGCGAAGAGTTTGTTATTGATACTGTAATGAAAGAGCTTGAAAAGAAAGGCATGGATATCAACGGATTTAAAGATTTGCAAGGAATCCTTAAAAAGATTAAGAGTAAGTGCTCGACTTCAAGAACTATAAGTGATGCACAAAATCTTTTGAACTCAGAGTACGGCGGCAGATTTACTATTGTTAAGCCATGCGGTGTCGGTTCTGTTGCAGAGACTTATATCGCAAAAGATAATAATAGCGGTGAAGAAGTTATTATAAAAATAGTTAAAGATTATTTTCTCTGCGAAGATAAAATTGCAAAAGACAGAGCAAAAATTTTATCAAAGATAAAAGAACGTTCAAGAGAGGATTATTCCTGGTTTACATCAAGACAGACAATATTTTCGCCGGAGCGCAAAAAATATGATATAAATCAGGTAAATAATATGTTCCAAGTTTGGGGCGGTGAAATTAATCTTGCGCAGGAAGCACAGGCTGCAGCTGATATAGGAGCTCAAGCTTCTACATTCAATGCGGTTGGTGTTGTTGATGCTAAACGCAATATCTTTATTATGAAAAAAGCAGAAGGTGTTCCTCTTGATAGTGAAGATTTTGTCAAATTATGGAAGAAAGAGAATTTGACAGAAGCTGATTATAAAAATTGGGTTGAATACTATGTAAAAGTATATTGTGAACAATTGTTCTCCATTCCTCAAAATGGTAAAAAAGTAGTTCAATCAGATCCTCATTGCGGAAATATATTTGGCAACCCTGCAAAAGTTCGTGATATTCCAAATGGAGCAAAAGCTCTGACTATTATTGATTACGGTAATACTACTCAAACAGAACAGGCACAGGCTATAAAAAACTTGTTTAACCATCTGGATTATCTGGTTGGCAATACAGAATCAATTGCAGAAGCTATGCTTGAAGGTGCAAATATCGGGAAACAAAATAAAAATACGGTAGTAAAAGAATTAGCAAAAGCTCTTGATGAATCGATTTATAATGCTGATACAAAGATAGATGTTGATAATCCTGTTAAAATTTTCTCAACCGTAAACAGTTTTTGTTTAGATTTTATGCAGAAAAAAAATATTATTCCGAATGCCTCTCATATTAACCAGATGAAGGCGGAAGAGACTTATATTATTTCGAATTTAGGATGTATGAAAAATATTGCGGATGAATGCGGTTATGATATTTCAAAAGCTATTGATAAAGATGCTATTATAAAACTTTTGGTTTCTGAAATGTCAAAAGCGACTGAAGATGCTGCTAAATCTAATCCGCATTTGACATATAGAGAAATAGCCAAACGATATAATTTCTTTGTTAATAATCCTGAAAAGGCTTTAAGCTGCTTAGGAATTAATTTTGGAATTGTTTAGAGTTAAACATCTACTCCTGACATCATGCTGATTAGAGTGTCGATTGTATTTTGCATGTTTACACTGTCAGATGTTCTTTGCTGCAAAAAGGCATTGATTTGAGGCATCATTTCAATTGCAATATCAAGTTTTGGGTTTTGTCCGGGTTGGTACATGCCGACATCAATTAAGTCTTTGTTTTCACGATACATAGCAAGCATTTTTCTCATTTTGGCGGCTGCTTCTTTATGCTCAGGACTCGCAATTGCGGACATAAGTCTCGAAATACTTCCCAAAACGTCGATTGCAGGATAATGGTTTGATTCGGCAACTTTTCTTGATAAGAAAATGTGACCGTCTGTAATACCACGCACGGTATCTACAATAGGGTCGTTGATATCATCCCCTTCCATCAATACGGTATAAAATGCGGTAATAGAACCTTTAGGACTGTTACCTGCTCTTTCAAGAACTTTTTGAAGCCATGAAAATATTGAAGGCGGATAGCCTTTCATAGTCGGAGGTTCACCGATAGACAATCCTACTTCACGGCCTGCCATCGCACAACGGGTTACCGTATCTGTCATAAGGAAAACTTTTTTGCCCTGGTCTCGGAAGTATTCGCAAACAGCAGTTGCCGTTAATAAACATTTTTGTCTGATAAGAGGAGGCTGGTCGCCTGTTGAGCAGACAAGTACAGATTTTTTCATGCCCTCTGGTCCGAGAGCATCTTCAACGAATTCTTTTACTTCTCTTCCACGTTCTCCGATTAGTGCAACTACGTTAACGTCAGCATCAGAATTTCGTGCAATCATGCCCAAAAGAGTACTTTTGCCGACTCCAGAGCCTGCAAATAAACCCATACGCTGTCCGCAGCCGAAAGTTAAGCAGGAATCAATTGCACGGACTCCTGTTGAGAACATTTCTGTAATAATCGGTCTTTCAAATGGTCCGGGAGGCGGGCCGTCAACATTTCTCCACTCTGCACCTTCTATATTAAGCGGTTTCCCGTCGATAGGGTCTCCCATCGGACTAATTAGTCTTCCGAGCAAGAAATCGCCTACCGGAATAATAATTGGTTTGCCTGTTGTCGTAACAAGGCTGCCCTGTCCGATTCCAGCTCCGTCATAAAGAAGGAGTAATTGGGCAACATCGCCTTTGAAAGCAACTACTTCAGCAGGCTTTTTTTCACCGTTTGCGGCTTCAATGTAGCATAAATCTCCTATTTTGAGCCCCGGAAGTTTTACTTCAACAGTCAAACCAAGCAGTTTAGATACACTGCCTTTAAATTGATATAGGTCAACACTCTCCAGTTTCTCACGGACTCCGCTTTTGAGCTTATCCAAGTATTCCTGATTTACTCCATCCATAGGATTATTCTAACATAATAATTAAATTTATTACAAATGTTTACAATTATATTGTTTTATGGTAAGATTTACTAGAGAGAATGTAAAAAAAAGAGGGCTAAATTAAAAATGCTTATTGAGAAATATTTGGAAGTTGTTGTAAAACAAAGAGGTTCCGATTTACATATTTCTGC
>JAMPIM010000002.1:33682-94068 GCA_023662705.1 Candidatus Gastranaerophilales bacterium
AGGTTTATGACTTTCGTCTCCTTCAATCGTCCACCAGGCGGTTTCCTCACCTGACGTTCTCTATCATATCGCTTCAATTTTTGTTGTCAACATCTTTTTTTTAAGAGTTACATTTCGTTACAATTTGTAGAGAATTCTTTAATTTTTAAATGTGCTATCTTTATATTCCGGCTTTACGGTGGTGTCTGTCGATCGGTAAAATTCACTCAGAGAGCTCATTCCACTTCCCAACCTCTGTTGGCACCTAGTGTAAAACATTTTTCTTTGCCCGCCTCAAGCGAACTCAATCATTATAGAATGCTAATTTTTAAATTGCAAGTGTTTTTTTAACAATTTTTAAAATCGGCATATTTAAAGCCTTTCAGCCTAGTCTCCAAACACTATAAATGGTAAATCTCTTTCAATCGCATGCTCTTTTAAGAAATTTAATCTATTTGTAGAGTTAACAAAAGATATTGCATTACCGACCTCCCCTTCCGGAGCATAGGCAAACACGCCCATTACATCCGGGTTTGTAATATACATTTCATTGTATTCTCGATTACCTCTGCGAACATTAGAATTAATAGTCGCAAAAGCTTTTATAATCTTGTCTCTTATTTCAGCAGGCTCAATTTCATGCATAGATTTATTTTCATTAGCTTTAACAAAAGCAATGTATTCCGCATCATCCATGCCGGTTGCTTCTTTTATCATGTTAGAAATATATAATCTGTCTGATTCACGTTCAGCTCCGAATAGGTATTGACGTTTGAATTTATCCAGAAATTTACCGCAGCCCGAGCCCGAATCCGTATTCCCGCCGCCATGGACATATTTTGTATCAACGTCAAGTAAAACACCTTGTGTTCTAAAGAATCTGAATTTACTTTCAGGACGTTCCGCATAACTGACTGAAAGCAATACATCAGAATCAATCAAGCCAAATGCGTCAAACTTCGCAAGTTGATTAACATAATCCAAACCGTGAACGAAGAATTTTATATTACCGGTTTCGACATCACATTCCTCACCTTTAAGATTAACGCCTTTTGCCATTGTACCACGCGATGAAGCGCCATTAGGGAATCCTAATGCCTGCCAGTCTTCAACTTCATTATATTTAATAACAATAAGTCCGTCTGAATCTTTATAAACTCCTTTTATATTAGTTGTACCGTCAGGGTTAACATGAGTAATTGCTTTTGCAATAGTACTTGCTTTTGGCATTCTTGTCACCGGTAGAAGCGGTTGGGATTTCTTAAGCTCATTTACATATTCTCTTATTCTGCGGGCATAAATATCCGCAACCTCACCATGGCTTACAGGAGTTCCTCCGGTTTTATTAAACACCCTCGTTTCACCATTAAACCTTGCCCTGCTATCACCAACTGTTGTGTCATGGAAATAGTCGCTCTTTTTAACAGCTCTTAAATCAGCATGAGTAAACATTAATGCCATGTCAAACAAATTATCCTGTCTCAAATCATAAGCAACTGATTGTAAACGTCTTGTTAGTTCTTGTTCTGATTTTGCGGTATTTACATATCCCAGCCACTCATGCTGACGAGACAGAGTAAATAATTTAATCTCTTCATCTTTAGTAAGATTAAATTTCTTAGCAATAAAGAAGGCATCGAAACTTCCTTCTGATGCATGAGTTTTATCAGAAATACCTTCAACCTTGGTAATATCATGCAATAAAGATGCCAGCATCATTATTTTCTTATCAGATTCATTGAGAGATTTAAAATTCGGGTCCTGTGAAACTTTTTGCATTACTTTTAAAGAATGCTGCAGCACTGAATAGTCATGTGCCCCATGCTGAGTTTTACCGATTTGAGCTCTTAGCTCCGGTAATACGTCGACAACATCATTTAAAAGTTTTTCTATAGCAGGATTGCTGCACTTAATGGCATTTTGTTCAGAGAATCTTATTACATCAGCTCTCAAGGACTCAACTACTGCCTTTGTTGCAGGATCATTAATCTCTGCAAGTTTTTTCCCGTTATTAAGATTAACAGGATAACCTTTTATTGAAAAACCGGTTTCGTTAGTTTTGTTACGATAAAGTTCAAATCCAAAGTAATCATATACTTTTTGACGTTCGCCTGCTGAAAGATGTTTAACTTTATCCAAAGTTGTTCTTATAAACTGTTCACGAGAAAATTCTTGTGTAATACTAAGATTCGCAAAATCTTCATCCGAAATTTTAGCAAGCGTAGTTGAAAGTTCGCTCACAGAATGATTAAATGCTTCAATTTTTTTAGGTGTCAAAGTATTAGTTTCTATACCCATTGAACGAACAATCGCAGGAAGAAGGGAACAATATGTTTCTCTATCAGTAGGTATAAGCGGAAACATTTGTTTCATCTCAGGACTTATTTCAAACAAGCCGTCATTACATGCAACAAGAGAACGCAACAACTGCTTTTTCCCTGATACAGGAATTTCATTAATACTGTTTTTGCCATAGATATCAACCATTTGACATGCAATGGAAAGCTCTGAATCACTAAGTTTGGATAGTACATTTTTACCCGCAACTCTTTGTAATTTTTTCAACATGCCATAATCTACACGACCATAATTTTTTACTAAGAATGGAATATTATCAATTTCTAATTCCATTTTTTTATAGTTATCGCACAGTTTAATTGCATATTTAACGGCATCCTCAGTTGATGCATTATGAATAACTGTCGAAATTTGCGACTCAGTAAAACTGCCATTAGCTAAAAGTTTATCTGCCAATGCAATATTTATTTTTGTTGTTACCGCAATAATATCCCATGCTTCTTTTGGAGAAACTTTTCTCTCAAATAAAAGTTTAATTGCAAAATCACAATTATAATCGTGTGTATTTGAAAGAAGATTACGAATTGTATTTTTATCAAAATCAGGCTGCGCAAATATTTTTTCTGCAAGAGATTTATTTCCTGAGTTAATTCCGGATAAAATATCACGACGCTCAACTGCTGTTAAATCAGGTCTTGTTGCAACTTTTTCCGCAACAGATACGCCACTTTCTCCAGCGTAACATAATATATCACAGATTTCTTTATTATTAGCCTCTGGGTTTTTGTATAGTTTTTCTGCTATTTCAAGATTTTTTTCATTAACATATTTCAATATCAAAGAAATGTAATACTTCGGAAAATCTTTATCTTCGCATAGCATCTTCGCAAAAGCTGCATTTTCAGGTTTTATGATTTCTAAAATATCCATGCAGGTTTTATCCGTTATACCAAGTTCTTGTCGTCTTTTAATCAAATCAAGGAATAACTCTTTTGTATCTTTTTGAAAGAAACTTGAAATCTCTTTAGCCGCACCATTGGAATTAGTAGTACGCCAAAACTGTCCATAAGCATCGTCGTAAGAGACAAGATCCTTTTCAATCATTTCTCTAACAGAATGCCAAGCATCGCAGTTACTAGCAGAGAACAAGATTCTTAACAGCATGCCGTCATCCACATCTTCAAAGCCGTCTAAGGAACCTCTGACCTCCCGAACAATAATATCTAATTTTTCCTGTAACTGTTTTGCGGTAAAATTTTCACCGTCATATATATAATGTCGCAGCTTGTAATCGCCATCCAAACCGTATTTATTTAATATTTTATATATTTCAACACACTCAGGTTTAGGAGAAACACAGAACCAGTACACATCAATTTCTTTTAAAACATCCTTAGAAACAGTATTGTTAAGATTTTGCATGCGCTCAACAAGTGTTTTAAAATCAAATTTCTTTGTATCCCAAACATGACGAGAACCTACAATCCTGTGTAAAACAGATTCTCCGCCATCATATGCAGGAGGCATTTTCGCTAATTCACGAACAAATGCAGCCGCATTTTCATAATCACCATCCTTAATAATATAACTGTATACTTCGCCTTCCGGCCATTCGCCAACATCCTCAAATGCTTGAAGTAGCTTATGAACACCTTCAAAATCTGTTACACCATTTTCTTTTAATGCGTTAATAAAATTTGCAGGATTTCTAACTGCATCAGGCAGTTTTTCAGAATTAAATTTTGCAAATAAATTATAAGTATCTGTATATAATTTTAAATTTTCACTCAAGCTGCCATAAGCCATTAAATCAGTTATCTGATTAGCATATTTTTTCTTACATTCATCAGAACAACTATCCATAAATTGTTTTGCTAATACAACATCACCCTGCAAAATTTTATCAATCCGAGATACATGAACTCCTTCACTCCAACTAAAATCTAACCCAGCTTTTTCGCATTGTTCGACAATTCTTTTAAGATGAGAAGCAAACACCGTTACATCATCATTATAACTTATCTCAATATTAAGCGCTTTAGCTCTATTTACATCGGTTTGAAATGCACTTAAAAGCTCTGGTGTAATTTTAGACGGATCTTCTATTCTTAAACAATCATAGGTACTAAAATAATCTTCTCCTAATATTTTAGATATTTTTGCCTGAGCTTCAATTCGTTCATGTGTCAACAACGGAATGTCATTGTCATTACAGTAGCGTAATGAATCAAATATATCCGCAAATTCAAATCCTGATTTGCGATAAATATCGTTCGCAATATTCATTCTGTCAATAAACAATTCATCACTTTTGGATTTTTGCAATAGAGAATACATTACATCAAAAGTATTATCATCTCCTTTACAAAAATATGATTTAATAATGTCATAATTATTTTGATTAATATATTTTATCAAATCTGCATCATCGGAAAAAGCAACTTCTTTTATTGTAGAAATTATTTCAAAAGGAGACATTGTAGATATATCTGAGTCAGATTCCAATGATTTTGAAGCAAAATGCCATCCATTAACCATCGTATTTAAATCTTCTACATCATTTCTAAGTGATGCAATTTGTGTATCAGAAAGTCCCCAATTTCTAAGAATTGCATCAGCCTCTGAATCAGAAATATTTTCAACAGTAAACAAATCAGAGAGAGTACTTATCTTTTCCGGCAAAGGCGGCTTAGGTTTTGTTGATGGAGCTTCGTGAGAAGTTGGAACAGCACCATCAGCCTTTTTTCCGAAAACTTTACCAGAAAGTTTACCCATACCTTTAAATCCGCCGCCGATTGCAGGTGCCAGAATCAAACCGCCAAGTCCGCCTTGGGCAAAAGAGCTTAATAACGCGGAAGCAGTTATTTCTTCGCCTTTTTCATTCATTTCATAAGCTGTTCTGAAAGTTGTATCGATTGAACCTCCTAAAGCACCGTCAACAGCTGCCTCTGAACCAAAAGAGAGCACCCAACGTTTAAAGAAAGTCCCGCCTGCATATTCATAACCAACAGGATTTGTCAGCATCGTTTTTACTGTTTGTTTTCCAACAGCTTCAACAGACTCTTTTCCTACATGTTTAAGAGCCTGAACTCCACATCTTGCTGCGACGTTTCTTCCGACAGCGCCGCCGATACCACCTGTTATCGGAGCTAACAAACCTGAAAAACCTCCTGTGATAAAATCTTTAGTAAAAGTTGTGTATTCGCGTTTTGCACTATGAGCATCCCAAGCTTTCAAACCGCTTTTAATTAATCCCGCTGACACTGTAGCAGCCGCTAAACCTACTGCAATTGAGGCTCCGCCCGTAAACGGAGCTGCTGCAACAGCACCCATGTAAATACCGACTGACAATATCCCTGAAACAAAATCACCTGCAAAATCAGCTGCCATTTCCTGACCTTCTTCATAAGCTTCAACAGCAGTCTCTGATTTTGTTTTTAGTTCACCGTTTTTAAACTTGGATATGTTTTCAGAAGTATATTCCAAACCTGTTATTTTTTCAAACGCTTCTTTTACATTCCCGTTTTTTAATGCATCTTGTTCCTCTGCTTGTGCTTTCTTTATATCATTTGTACTGTCCGTACACCAATCAAGAAGATTATTCTTTGTCCAATTCCAAGCTTTACCGAGAAAGCCGTTTTTAGATTCTGCTTCTTCGGTCTTTGAGGTTACAGATTCACTGCGAGCTTGCAAAAGCGAAAGAAGCTGGCTTTCTTCTTCTTGAGTTAGTTCAATTGATGGGCTCTCAATAGATAATCCGCCAAAATTTAAACCCTGTAAATTATTAGATAGAATTGATACACGCTCATCTTCAGAAAGAGTTATATCTGAGGCTGCATTATTAATAATAGACAATATCTGCTCATCAGAATATGTGCGCAGTTCTGCATACTGCTGTCTATATGCCGTTATCAGCTGTTTTTGTTCTGTCGTTAACCTTTCTGCCATAGAGTCCACTCACTATCTAACTCCATGGTTTACGGCATTTGGGGGGTAAATCTTTAGGTTTTTGAATATATTTGTTACATTTTTTTACATTATTACGCAGACTTATTCGCAATAAAAAAGACCGATTTCTCGGTCTTGGAATTAATTAGTGTAGAAGTTTTTAATGAACGTAGGAAAATCTTATCTTACATCTTGGACTATGCAACCATTCCCATTAGAGAATCCATTACAAAATCCATAACCATTGGCGCATTTTCTTCGCCGAATTCTTCTTGAACAATTCCATAAATCATTTCGAATTGTTCCATATAACCTGCCACTCTATCTTGAGTTTCAGGATCAACACCCGCAGGAGCTGTTACATTCTTTTGAGGTGCTACAAAAATATTATTTGATTCTAAAAAAGCCATTACTTTTGAAGGATCAACCTGAGTTTCTTCATAATTTACCGCAGGAGCTTGAGCTGCAGCGTTTTGAGGTGCTTCTTCTTCTCTTCTTTGAGAAACATATCCGCCAACACCGTAATTATTACCGCCAAATATTCTTCCGATTCCGTCTGTCATGTCCATTACTCCTTTTTTTCTTTTTTCCTTTGTGTCATGTTTAACGGCACATTTTTTGAAAACTTTAGGTTTTTTGAGCACATTGTTACATTTCGTTACATTGGCTATTGAAAATATATTTTTAGTGAATTAATATAATAGAAGGTCGAAGTATTAAATATTCAAGTTTGGAATCTTGAAAGAAAGAAGGTCAAAATGAAAAAAGAAATTCATCCTGATTATAAGAAAACAGTTATCAAATGTGTTTGCGGTAACGAAATCGAAACAGGTTCTGTTGTAGACAATATCACAGTTGAAATTTGTTCAAACTGCCACCCGTTCTACACAGGTCAACAAAAAATCCTTGACTCTGAAGGTAGAGTTGAAAGATTTAAAAAACGTTACGGAACAAAATAAGTCTATTAAGAAAGAAGGTTTGAAAATTCAAACCTTCTTTTTTTTATAAAACATGATATAATAATAAATGTTAATACCCCTTATTTTGAATACAAAGGAGAGATTGTATGAAACGTAGAGCTTATACTCTCGCAGAAGTACTTATTGCGTTAGGAATAGTAGGAATTCTTGCAGCTGTAATGTTGCCGATGATTAATAAATACAAACCTGACACAACAAAAGTCTTATATTTGAATACTTATGATGCATTGGCAGAGTCAATATCAGATATGGCAAGCAACGGATCTTATTATGTAAAAGATAACGGCGTATTTTTATTCAATCAGCATCCGTTTGCAAACTTAGATGATTACCGAGACAGCACAAACAACAGACATACAATTGCAGGCGGTAGAGGAAAATTCTGCAGAGTTCTTGCTGAAAACTTTAATACTATAGAAGAGGCTAACGAAGTAAGATGCAGTAATAATAATGCAAATCAGCCAAATAGAAACTTTGGTGCAAATGATGTTTCATTTACCAATAAAAACGGTGTAGAATTTTGGGTAGCAACCAACTCAAGCGCTGCCAACACTAACGGATGGAGAAACGAAGATAGTAACCGTTATGAAACATATATTGTTATTGATGTTAACGGAAGCAACAATGGAGACAATTGCGTTTTTGGCAACAATTGCCCAAAACCTGACAGATTTACATTCAAAGTATCCGCTGATGCAGAATTTTTACCTACAGATGAAATGGGTATAAGATATTTAGAAACCCGCTCTAATCTTAAATATAAAAAAATAGAAGATTATGCTGCTAACACTCAATTGGAACGTGATATCAGAGATAGAGTTAATAAAGGCGACCGGGCATTTGAAACATTCCCGTTACCTGCATCACTTTTAAGAGATAATTAATATAAAAAAGAGCCGATTAAAATCGGCTCTTTTTTTATTGACAAAAATCCCTTTCTCACGATAAAATTAGGCTATGGCAATAGTTTATTTATCATTAGGTTCAAATATCGGCGACAGAGTCGGTTTCATCCAGCAAGCAACAAGCTTGCTTAGTTCTAATGAGAATATAAATATTGTATCAACATCATCTTTTTATGAATCCGAACCTTGGCAAATGGATTCAGATAACTGGTTTGTAAATGCGGTTATTCAAATATCAACCACTCTAATGCCTGAAACGCTACTAACAGAATGCCAGAAAATCGAAACATTCTTAGGCAGAAAACGCCAAGCAGAAAATCCAAACTATACAGACAGAACAATAGATATTGATATAATCTGCTATGACAATCAGATTCTCAACACACCCGAATTAACTATTCCGCATAAATATTTCCATAAAAGAGCATTTGTATTAGTTCCAATGCTTGAAATTGCGGAAGATTTTGTACACCCTGTTTTGGGGAAAACAGTTGAAGAATTGTTTGAAGATATAGAAAACCCGGAAATGGTTTGCTTGTATGGCACAAGAATCTAGGGTCGTCATAATAGGAGCCGGAGCTTCAGGCTGTATTTGTGCGTATTATCTTTTAAAAGCGGGGGTAAATGTAACCTTATTTGATAAAGGTACTCCGCTAAGGACATTATTACCAACAGGCGGAGGCAGATGTAATCTTGCACACGCAGAATACGACTTCAAAGAACTTGCAAAAAACTACCCGCGCGGAGAAAAATTTTTACTCTCTGCATTCTCCAGATTTTCAACTTGGGACACTCTTGCTTTATTTGAAGAATTAGGAATAAAAACTTACACTCAGGATGATAACAGAATTTTCCCTGAAAGCAATAGTGCAAAAGAAGTTAGAGAAACTATCTTATCAAAAATCCGCAAAGCAAAAATTATTAAAGAAGAAGTTCTTGAAATAGAAAAGAGTGAAAATGGGTTCAAAGTTAACAATGAAGAGTTTACTCATGTAATTGTAGCAATCGGCGGACATGCAGGATACGGTTTATTAAAAGATTTTGGAATAAATGTTATTGAGCCAAAACCATCTCTTGTTGGTCTAAATACAAAAGAAAACTTCAAAGATATAAGCGGAACTGTTTGCTATGGAATAAACGGATATGGGTTAACTGGCGATATTTTATTTACACACTTTGGGATATCAGGGCCATTAATCTACAAAATTTCTTCATTAAAAGCATTTGACTCATTCCCATACGAATTAGAATTTGATTTAGCGCCACAATTAAAGGATTTACAATCAATCCTAAATATTTACCCCCATAAAGAAGTCAAGAATATTTTAAAAGAATATTTACCGCAAAAGTCAATTAGCAAGATTCTTACAGGAATAGATGAAACAACAAAAGCCCATGACATAAACGGTAAACTTCGAGACTTGATACTTGAAAGAATTCACCATTTCAAAGTAACAGTTGTCGGAACAAATCGCGGAGAAGAAACAGTAACCGCAGGCGGGGTAGATCTGAATGAGATAAACCCTAAAACAATGGAAGTTAAAGGGGTAAACGGACTTTATTGCATTGGAGAAGTTTTAAATATTGACGGATTCTGCGGTGGATTCAATCTACAGAATGCATGGACAACTGCGTTTATCGCAGCTGAAAATATAAAGCAATAAAAATAGGCTAAGCTTAAGCTTAGCCTATTTTTCAATTTTATTATTGGTCTTTTACTCCAATTTGATTAAGATCAGGTGCTGATGCTGTATTTTGATCAAGAACCAATACTATTGTAGCTTTACCTGTTGCTGGATCCTTATCTTTTACATAAGCCATTAAAGTATAGCTTTGTTTGTTACCAGTTGCACTCTGCATTACATATGCATCTGTTCCGTGTAATCTGTTACCTGCAGGAATTTCAACTGGGGAATAACTTAATGAAATACCGCTTGCTGTCTTAAATTTTATTGATTTGAAGCTATTTGATGTTGCATCATACTCAACTGATTGATCTGAATTAGCAACCAAATCCTTAATTTTTTCGTCATAAGCACCTTTTATTTCAAAAGTAAAGTCTGAAATACCTTGTGCTTTTAAGTTTTTCAATAAAGTTGTTGCTGATGTAACAAATGCGCCTGTTTCAGTTTGAATATAGCCCAAGTTGTTGCCTGTTGTAATACTGCTTAAATCCTTATCTTTGCCTTTTTTTCTTGGCTTAGCATCATCATCCAAGCTGTCAACAATCTCAGTGCCTTCGTCTGCTAATGCATTCAACTTACCTAATAAGTCATTTAGCCATTGTTTATTAGATGGGTCTTGTACTCCATCTAAACCTTTTTTCAAGTCTTTTAATTTTGCAAGTTCTTTATCATAAGCAGTTTGATCTAAATTTGCTTTACCATCACCATAAGTATCATCCAGTGCTTTAGAAAAAGCTTCAATTTTAGGGTTATCTTTATCAAGTCCACTAGTTATTGTTGTTGATGGAGTTGATGGAGTTGATGGAGTTGTTGTATTGTTATTAGCAGCAGGAGTTCCGCCGAAGCCCCAGTTTCCGAAGTTACCCCAAGAAGGGAAACCGCCGAACATGTTGCCCATTCCGAAACCGCCAAACATATTGCCGAATCCGCCAAACATGTTACCGCAAAAACTGCCAAGGATGTTACCGAAGCCCATTCCAAGACCCATGCCTAAGCCGCCCCAGAATCCGCCGCGTGAACCGCCACAGCAGTTATATGTATTATTGCTATTGTAGTTGAAAATTAAAGTGTCGCCACCTAGTGAACGGTTATAGCGTTTAAAAGAACTATCGCCGTAGAAGCAATGACATCCATAAGTATTTCTTACATAGCCCATAATTTGTACCTCATCTATTTACATCTTATATATATATAAAGTATTTAAAAAATATACGATTTCACACATGTTTTATTTCGTTACAAAAGTTTACATTTACAACTTTAGTTGTAGAACTACATAAAAAAGAAAATACTACCCCAAATCAGAACCCTTTATTTATAAGCCTTTAGATACCACCCTCCTCCATATAGAGGATTCTCTAACTAAAGTTGTAAAGTTCATTTTTTTTATTCCGTAATACATGAGGAAAGGTAAATAATTACAAATTTGAAAGGACATTTATTATGGGGTCAACTTCAACAATTACAATTAACACGAATTTGTCATCCCTAACTGCACAAAAATACCTTAGAGACGCAACAAAAGGTATGAACAGCGCAATGGAGAAGTTATCTACTGGCTTCAAGATTAACTCAGCAAAAGATGACGCAGCAGGGTACGCAGTGTACACCGGCATGGAAGCTAAAATTAACGGTTACGATATCATCGAAACCAACGCACAAATGGGTTTGGATATGTTAACAACCCAAGAAGGTATTCTTGATATCATCAACCAATACTTACAAAGAATCAGAGACTTGACTATGCAAGCAGCAAACGGTACTTATGGTTCTGCATCTTTAGATGCTATCAAAACCGAAGTTGTTCAAAGAATGGACGAAATTAACCGTTTATGTGAAATCACTGATTTCAACGATGCATATCTTTTAGACGGTTCACGTACAGAAGATATCAACTTGCAAGTAGGTTTGTATTCTAACAAAAGATGTGTAATCACTCTTGATTCATTCTTGTTCGCAAGTGCTAAATCTACCGTTATCATGGGATTCACTTCTACAACTAATGGCGGTTACATCGATTTAACATCAAGCACAGATCCTGACATGTATGAATACAGAGCAAGAGAACTTAACTCAGACGGTTCACCTGTTTATGAAGCAGACGGAAAAACTATCAAATACAAAGAAGGTTCTTACCAATCTGCTCTTGCGGCAGCACTTGCTGAAAACGGCGTAATAGAAGCTGCTGACGGTGATGCGAATATTATTAAATCTAAAGATACAACCGATCCTAAAACAATCAGCATTGAAGACATGTGCGATGCTATCTACAGAAACGACAGTTCAGCTCGTGCATTCATCGACAACGTTGACTATGCGATTGACAACGTATCACTCAGATGTACTAAAATCGGTGCTTACATGAACAGACTTGATTCTGCAATCGAAGCTACTGATGTACAAAGAGAAAACTTAACAGAAGCAGTATCTACAATCAAGGATGCTGACGCTGCTACAGAATCTTCTAACTACATCAAGTACCAAATCTTGCAGCAAGCAACTGCTTCTCTGTTAGCAACAGCTAACCAGCAGCCGCAAATCGCATTAAACTTACTATAATACAGTAAGATTAAATAAAACCAATGCCTAATCAAATTAGGCTTAGTTGAAATACAAAAAATAATAGATGTCCTTTCAAGATGTCCGGTATTTTATAATGCCGGACATTCCTTTTTTATTTTAAAGTCTTCACATATTCAATAATATCATTCGACTCATACATCTGGATATTTCTATCTTTATCAACCATAAACGGAACTTGTCTTTTTCCACCCATTTGAATCAAAGCAGCTTCAGAGGCTTTATCGGAAATATCAATCTTATTATATTTAATTCCGTTTTCATCCATGTAACACATTACTTTTTTGCAATATGGACATTGCTCTAAAACAAATAAATCAATCATAGTAACACTCCTTTTTATCTCTAATATATTTTAATTTGTAAAAACAAATTTCTAAATTAAACGCTGAGGTTATTTTTTTGTGTTACTATAAATTATAACAAGAGGGAATAAATATGTTATTCGAATTTTTACACTCCAAAATACATAGAGCAACTATTACCGATTCAAACTTAAATTACGTCGGTTCAATTACTATAGATGAAGAATTTCTTGAAAAAGCTAACATCAGAGAATGGGAAAAAGTAGAGATTCTTGATATCAATAACGGTGAAAGATTTCAAACTTATGCAATCAAAGGGAAACGCGGTTCAAAATGTTTTTGCGTAAACGGAGCTGCTGCAAGAAAAGTTCAGGCGGGAGATAAAATTATTATCGTTACTTATGCCCAAATGAACGATGAAGAAATCAAAACCCACAAACCAACAATTCTTCAAGTGGGCGAAGGTAATGAAATTTTAAGTTATGGCAAATAATCCTTATAAACCCAAAAAGAATAAGAAAAAGTTTACCATTGATACAAAAAACATGGGTGTAAATATTGATAAGAACGAGTATTATGAAATCATTCTTTCAAATTCTGCGCATCCCGAGAAATTTAATCCTAAGGGAGGATTCTAATTCCGCTATTTGTACCATAGTTATTATTCATAACACGATATCCTCTTCCGCCAAACGGAAAAGAAGAATATTGCATAATATTTGAATTAGTATATTGTGGTGCAAATCCTGTTGTGTAAGCAGGCATCAAATCCTGAGTAAGAATAGAAGGGGTTACACCTGTAGCCTGTCCTGCAATATAATTCCCTAAACTATTTTTGAACGAATTTCTGTAACCATTGTATTTTGGTCTGTTAAGAATAGCATTTTCCACCTGCTGATATCTTGTGTCCAAATCACCTGCCTGCGTTGCACCAAAAGCCAGATTTTCCAAGCGTTCAAGCCTTTGTATAGCATTTTCCCGAGCATAACTTCTGTTAAGAGCATATCTTTCAAGTGCATTAAGCCCGTTGGAATATCGAGGAGAATAGTATCCGCCATTATACGGATTATAATAATATGGCCGCGTTGTCGTTACTGTTTTTGCAAAAACAGGTATTGTATTAACTAGTAATAAAAAACAAACGAATAATCTTAATAACATTTTTGAATCCCCTTTATTAATAATGTAGGGTGAAATCAAAAAATTATTATTCTTCAACAGGATTATTTATTAAGGTAAGTTTCAAAACTCTTATCTTCAACTTTATAGCCGCAGCCTTCATGGAGCTTCCCCGGATAACCTATTTTTGAAGCAGGGTATTTTTTACACATTTTGAGACGTTTATCGTAAACAGAACAAAGCCCGTCTTCTGTAACATATTTACATGCAAAAATAAGATTTCCATCTTCATCTTTGCCTCTTATATAAAATCTTTTATATGCAGGAAATAAAAACTGCATAATTTTGAAATCTGTAGTTGTATAAGTATCAAAACTATACATATATCTACAGCATTTCCCGCATTTTAAACATTCTCCCGTAATTTTATACTCCATTTTTTCAGGAACAAAATATGAAAGAAATTCATTTTTTAAAGTTGTCAAAAAACTTAACATATTGCTATAAAACACCCTTTTCAAATATTTATTTGGTAAAATAATGTAGGCTTAACTAATATGTTAACATAAAGAGGGATATATGAGAAAACAATATAACATACCAAAAGCACGTAAAAGAAGTTCTTCAAACCGCGTAAAGTTTGAGAACCCTGTATTGCAGATTATTGCATCTGTTGCAGTATTAGGAATAGGCGTTTTACTGGCAGGAATGATAGCATTGAAACTTTATTTAATTTCACTTCCGCCAATAAAAAACCTAAATACACTCAAACCAAATATTGTCACAACTTTCTGTGCAAGTGACGGGGAAGTAATAAAGACCTTTGCAGCTTATACATTTTCTAATGTTGAACTTAAAGAAGTTCCAAAAGAACTTGTTCAAGCTCTTATAGCAACCGAAGATAAGAATTTCTACAAACACCCGGGATATGATTTATTAGGACTTGGGCGTTCAATGGTAGCAAACGTACTTGCAGGACATGTTGTTCAGGGTGCAAGCACACTGACTCAGCAGCTTTCTAGAATTTTATTCTTATCTAATGAAAAAACATTTACACGTAAAATCAAAGAACTTCAAGTTGCTGCTCAAATAGAAAAAACTATTTCTAAAGACAAAATTTTAGAAATGTATTTGAATAATGTTTACCTTGGCTCAGGAGCCTACGGTGTAAAAGGCGCAGCAAGAATTTATTTCAATAAAAACCTGAATGAACTTACATTGTCAGAAATGGCTTTAATTGCAGGACTTCCTCAAGCACCATCGGTTTATTCGCCATATCACAGCAAAGAACTGGCAAAACAAAGACGAAATCAGGTTCTTTTAAGAATGTATAAAATGAAATACATTGACAAAGAAACACTCGAAAAAGCAAAAGAAGAACCTATAAAGCTTTCTACAATGCCACAATTATATGCAACAAACAAAGCGCCTTATTTTTGTGACTATGTTATGAAAGACTTACAAAAGCTGGGATTTAGCGAAGAAGAAATAGTTAACGGCGGTTACAAAGTCGTAACAACTTTAAACTATCAGGCTCAAATAACAGCAAATGAATCTATATTAAACAACTTAAGAGCCTGGGGATTAACCAGTGACAAGAACCAAGCTGCTGTATTCTCATTCAGTCCTATTGACGGAAGAATTCTGGTTTATGTAGGCGGAAAAGACTATGGAAAGAGCCAATACGACCGTGTTACACAGTCTTTGAGACCATCAGGTTCTGCCTTTAAACCGTTTATTTATACAGCTGCACTTGAAAAAGGTTACTCTCCAAATGATATGATTGATGATTTGCCATATAAAATAGGTAACTGGGCGCCTAAAAACGACAGTAACAAATACAGAGGCCCGATTCCAATGTATACAGCGTTAATGGTTTCATCAAACGTGTGTACTGCAAGGTTAATGGATGCTATCGGCGTAAGACCGGTAATACAGCTTGCGAGAGTTATGGGAATTACAACACCGATTCCTTACGACTACACAATTGCACTCGGTTCTCACAGCGTAAAATTGTTTGAAATGACCCGTGCATTCGGCGTTTTTGCAAACGGCGGATTCAAAGTTGAACCTTATGCTATTGAAAGAGTTGAGTCTTCAAGAGGAACAATTCTTTACGAAGCAAAAAAAGCAAAAACAAGTAAAGTTCTTAATATAAATACAGCCGCAACAATGACAGCAATTATGAAAACCGTTATTACAAACGGGACAGGACGTTCGGCAAATATCGGAAAACCTGCTGCCGGTAAAACAGGTACAACCGATAACAACAAAGATGCTTATTTCATAGGATTTACTCCTGATGTAGTAACAGGCGTCTGGGTCGGTAACGATGATAACTCACAAATGGGCGGTGTTTATGGCAGCACTGTTCCTGCTAAAATTTGGAAAGATATTATGCTTGTTGCAACTGCTCCTTACGGAAATTCTGATTTTGAATATCCTGAAATTATTCTTAATCCGTTCAAAGCTTCAAACATCTCAATAATTCCGCAAAACGAAGCTCAAAAAGCTTGGGAGGAAGAAGAGGCAAAAGCTAACGAAAAAGAACAGGAAGAATCTAAAGCAGATACTGATGCAGTTAATCCAAATGAAGTCATACAACAGATGACTCCAATTAAGAAAAAAGAAATGCCAAAAATTGAGATAAAAAAAGAAAGACAAACCACCGAGCCTCCAGCTGAACAGTTTGCACCAATACCGCTAACAACAGCACCTGTAGGACAATAAAAGGAGAGATAATGGAAAATATAAAACTTCTGTATGGAGAAAATTCATTCCAGAATGCAGGAATTGAACGAAACGATAAAACAATTGATTATAACACAAGCGCTAATTTGACTTATGTTAATATTTTATCACTTGTAAAAGGTCTAAATGTTATCAGTGAATTTTATGATGTTAAA
Source organism: Candidatus Gastranaerophilales bacterium (assembly GCA_023662705.1). Lineage (GTDB taxonomy): Bacteria > Cyanobacteriota > Vampirovibrionia > Gastranaerophilales > Gastranaerophilaceae > CAG-196. The sequence goes on from JAMPIM010000002.1 coordinate 50,388, forward strand.
GCCGCTTGTACAATCAAGGGCACAGCTATTTGCGCTGTTGCACTCGGGCAGTCTTTAGCTGATGCAGTTCAGAAAGCTATGGATGCAAACCCTGTTGATTTTATGTCATCAGTAATAGTTGTTTCTGATGAAGTTGATAGTGAAATTGCAAGATTCTTAAAAGAATCAAATATTATTGCTGCTCCAAAATTCACAAAAAATGCATTAGAAATTCTTGAAACACGTAATGTAACCTATGTAACTATTAACACTCCGCTGAAAGATTATAAAAACTATCTTTCTAATGAAATAAGAGTAACACCATTGGGTACATTAACTCAAACACCTAATATCAGCGATTTAGACAAAGATTTATTCAAAGTTGTTTCAACTGCAAAGCCAAGCGTTGAGCAGATTGAAGATGCCGTATTTGCATGGAAAGTTGCTAAACACAACAGCTCGCAGGCAATAGTTATTGCAAAAGACTTAAAAACAACAGCTATAGCACAAGGGCTTCAAACAGCATCCGTAGAATTTGCTCTTGATTATTCTTGTGATATGTCAAAAGACGCAATTTTGGCTTCCGATATGCCAATAACGGTGCACGATGTAAATGTTGCATCACAAGGCAGAATCGGGTTAATAATTGTACCTTTTGCAGATAAAGAAGTTGTAGCACAAGCTGATAAATACAACATTAGCGTGATAACAACCGGATTTACAAATATTTTATATTAATTCATATATTTACAAAAACCTATTGACAAGATAGGTTTTTTAATGTATTATCAAGATATGGAAAATATATTAATTATTAAAACAATTGCAAACTTAGAAGCACAACTGAACAAAGGTATTGATTTATTGGAAATTGCCAAGACTTACTGCGAATACAATTGCGATAAATCTGATGAAATCTCCACACTATTCTCCATATTGGAACTCATCATCAAAGAACAAAAAGATACCGTAAAAAGTCTGGAAACTTTGATTGCAAGTTAAACAAATGCGGGCTCTTTAGAAGCCCGCTGTTTAATTAAAAAGTTTTGTACAATTCTGCTCAGGAGTTCCTGCCAAAAGTGATTGCATGATATACTTAACCGGATTAACTCCAAACGCCAAATCTTTACGCAAAGTTGCAATATTCACAATGCTTCCTATTCTCTGGCATTTCTCAATAGGAATATCATCTTTATAGATAAATTCAAGGGCTTCTTTTCGCATTTTATACAGCGGAGTCTCTTTTGCCGAAGTTTCTCCTGTCAAATGTTCCCGAAGAAATGGAGTAAGATCAGAAAATTTTTGTTCTGATTCTTCAAACTTGAATAATTTATTCATACTCCGAATTGAAAGTTTATCAGAATCCAGATTTGCTGTTGGAATTTTTAAAATAACTAAATCGCCGGTTCCTTGCCTTGCAGCACCATACCACCTTACGATATGTCTCAGGATTGCATATTGCAAATCCTCATATCCCCAATCTTTGTGTTTTCCCCAACATTTAAAGAAATTACATAAATCAAAAGCATAAACACCCTTTTCCACATTGAGTTTTGAACCACTCATTTTAATAAATCCGTCTCTCATAATAGATTCGTACTTGGATTTAGTCGTCATGTGATAAATATATCTGGGTATTTTTCTACTACCTTCAAAACCAGTATTATTAGATTGTAATTGAGATGTAATATTCATACTCAACTATTAAAAGCACTCAAGAAATAAAGTTGACTTGGTATTACAAAATTGTTACAAAAAAGACTGCAATTACTTGCAGTCTTTTTAATTAAATATTTACCCTTACTAGTATCTGTAGTGAGCAAACGCTTTGTTAGCTTCAGCCATTCTGTGGGTGTCTTCACGTTTTTTACATGCTGCACCGTTACCGTTAGAAGCATCGATTAATTCGCTTGTAAGTTTTTCAACGAATGATTTTCCGCCTCTGTTTTTAGCAGCTGCAATCAACCAAGAAGATGCTAAAGCGAAACCTCTGTCAGGTTTAACATCGATAGGCACTTGGTAAGTTGAACCACCGATACGTCTAGCTTTAACTTCCAACAATGGAGTTGCATTTGTAAGAGCCTTTTGGAAAATTTCCAAGCCCTTTTCATTTGTTCTTGTTTCGATATTAGTAATTGTTGAATAAAAGATTTTTTCAGCTAATGATTTTTTACCACGTCTCATAACACGGTTAATGAATTTAGATACATCAACGCTGTTGTAAATAGGGTCAGCTGAAGGAATTCTTCTTTCTGGTTTAGATCTTCTTGACATTATTTCTTACCTCCTTTAGCTCTTTTAGCACCATATTTAGAACGGCTTTGTGTTCTGTTAGCAACACCTGCTGTATCTAAAGTACCACGAACGATGTGATATCTTACACCTGGAAGGTCTTTAACCCTTCCGCCTCTGATTAGAACAACACTGTGTTCTTGTAGGTTGTGTCCGATACCTGGGATATAAGAAGTTACTTCGAATCCGTTAGTAAGTCTTACTCTGGCAACCTTTCTCAAAGCTGAGTTAGGTTTTTTAGGGGTTGTAGTGTAAACCCTTGTACAAACACCGCGTCTTTGAGGACATTCCATAAGAGCCGGTGATTTGGTTTTGTCTGTTAGCTTTTTACGTTCTGAACGTACAAGCTGGTTAATTGTAGGCATAACTTTTCTCCTTTTACCTTTTACTACTTTTGAGATAAACACTTTCCACTTGTAGTCTCGATACAAACTGGAGTTATTTACCCCCTTGACCAGCCTCTATGAAGAGGTTACGTCAACCCTCTAACCGTCAAATCCGGCAGAAATTTCGACTAGAGTACCTTAATCGTAAGACGAACATGCTCCTATGTCAATAAATACGGGAAATTATTTGTAACATTCCGCAACTATTGCCAAAACGTACCTCGATGTAGTATAATAATCAAGACAAAATCACAATCGACACAAAGAAGGAGAATAAAATGTCAAGAATTGAAAGTTTTAAAAGAGCTTTAAGCGAAAAAAGAGCTGTTAAAATTATCGCAGGTATCGATAACTTTGATGCTGAAAGCGTTAAAAAAGTAGTTATGGCAGCTGATAAAGCAGGCGCAAGTGCAGTTGATATCTGCGCTAACCCTGATATTATTTCAATGGTTAGATCAATGACTGATATGCCGATTTTCGTATCATCAGTTGTTCCTGAAGAATTAGTTCACGCTGTTGCACTTGGCGCTGACGCAATCGAACTTGGTAACTTCGATGCTCTTTACAAAAAAGGTATCAGCTTCAACGCTTCTCAAGTTCTTAACCTTGCAAAAAGAACAATGGAAATGCTTGAAGGCGAAGATGTATTCTTCTCAGTAACTATCCCTGGCGAACTTGAAATCGGAGAACAAATTTCTCTAGCTCGTAAACTTGAATCAATGGGTATCGACCTAATCCAAACAGAAGGTCATTTCTCTAACGAAAACCCTTCAAACGGTGCAAGAGGTCTTGTTGAAAGAGCTGAATTAACTCTTTCTAACACAATTGAACTTTCAAGAAATATTGAATTACCTATCATGACAGCTACAGGCATCAACCCTACAACTGCTTCTTTAGCATTTGCATCAGGTGCTTCAGCTATCGGATGCGGTTCTTGCGTTAACAAACTTGATTCAGAAATCTCTATGATTGCTGTTTCTAAAAATCTTGTTGAAATCGCTGAAAAGAACGCTCAATACGTTGTTGAATTAGTTTAATTCGATAAAAGCATTAAAAAAAGGCGGAATGCAATGCATTCCGCCTTTTTTATACCAATTTATTTTTTAATTATCATAAATGATTTCAAAGCTCTACCTGTATCACCTGATTCCTGAGTAGAAACTACATGCATCTTTTTGTAATCAAAAGAAGTTGAGCTTCCGCCATCAAATGCCATCGCACTATCCAATCCATAGCTTGCGCACAAGTCGCGAGCTTCATAAATTGTCATTGGATGTTCATTAGTTACAATAAAAATATGAACTTCCTGCTCCCCTTTTGGAAGAGATTTTATCCCGATTAGTGTTCTTGGAGTTTTATGCAGTACACTTGCAGATTCCCTTATAATATTACCTTCTTTATCTTTGACAATAAAAAATTCTTCTTCCAATCTCAAAGTAGGTAACAGTAAAGGTCCGCCCTGTGCTGATTCCTTAATTGAACACATAAAATCAACTTTTGCATTATGAGAAGCAATTTCATATTTTAGCCTGCTGTCACAATCCAAAATTCTGAACTCGGTTCTATTTAAAATTGTTCTAAGATTCTGTCTTAAAACAGGGTTTAAATTAATATTTTCATTAAACAAAGGATCTTCAATCGTTTGATAGTCATTTATTATATAAGAAATTGTCTTCTGGTTTTTAGGATCAAAAAAACCTGTATTAATTGTTAACAAAGAACCTCCAGTATTATGAGCTTCTCTGTTAGTAATTAAATTTGGAGAAGAAACAAATTGAATCTTCTTCTTAATTTTATCTCCACTCAAAATAACGTGATAAATACCGTCATCATAACTAACATCTATAGGAGCTGCATACGCAGTTCCCATAAAAAATAATAAACCTAAAACAGCCAATAATTTTTTCATATTATAAATCCCTCGATTTGTAGAACGCTATAATTGCACCTAAAAACGCCAAAGGCGGGAACGAAGCCGTAATAAACGGGTGCAAAACACCTTTTTCTGCAAGCAAGTCAAAGAAAGGAAGTGTTATATAATAAACAAATATACATCCAATCGCAATAGTAAAGCCAATTAACCTCTGTTCTCTTGGTTTTGAGAATCCGAGCAGACAACCCATAATTGCCAATAATACACATACAAACGGATGGAAAAATCTTTGCAAATATTTATTTAACATCAAACGGTAGTCTTCATCCAAACGCTCTTGTTTCAAAAGCTTCACATAACGACTTAAATCTTTATTATTAATATCTCTATCTCGTTTAGTAGAATTTATCATAATAGTATAAGCGTTTATCGCAGCTTTCCCCTCTAAGATATTCACAGAATCAATTTGTTTGATTTCTTTAAAAATACCTTCTTCATCAATGATATAAGATTTTATATCGGATAAATTCCAACAAGGAATACCGTCTTTGGTTTTTCCCATCTTGCCATGCTCAGCAACCATAATATTTTCCAGCCCGTGTAAATCATCAAATACCTGTTGAGAAAAATCAAGTACTATAACATCAGACATCTCGCCGTTTAAGAATTTGGAAACAATAACTGCCGTTGTCGGATGATCTTTATCGTCTTTCTGGGTATAAATGTATTGCGTTAACATTCTACCGCCTTTAATTTCCTGTAATTTTTGACAGGAATACGGAATCCATTTGTCATAAGTTACAAAACATAAATAAGTTACAATAAAACTCAAAACCAGAAGCGGGCGCAATATTCTTGAAAAAGACATTCCAACGGCTCTAAATATGGTAAGCTCCGAATCTTTACTCAATTTATCAAAAGTAAAAAGGGAACCAAGTAAAAGCCCTACAGGAAAAGCTTTTCCCATAATTTTCGGAAGTTCGTAAAACAATATTAAGGCTCCGGTTTGCGCTGATATATCATGCGAAAGAACTTTTTTAATAGTATTCAAAAGCATCTCAGGAGCAATCCATACAATTGTAAACAACAAAATTGCAACAATAGTAGTTGAAAGCACCTGCATAAAGATATATTTGTCATATACGGTAATTAGTTTTTTCATATTAGAGTTTGAAGTCCTTTCCTAAATAGAACTCTTTAGCAACAGGGTCATTTGCAACATCGGTACTTTTACCCTGAATCTTAATTTTACCGTCAAAAATCACATAAGCTCTGTCAGTAATTGACAATGTTGCTTTAGGATTGTGGTCTGTAATCAACACACCCAAACCTTTGTCTTCAGAAATCTTTCTGATATTGTCTTTAATCTCTCCGATAGCAATCGGGTCAATCCCTGCAAACGGTTCATCAAGAAGCATAAAATCAGGACTTGCGGCCAGCGCTCTTGCGATTTCGACACGACGTCTTTCACCGCCGGATAAAGAAATCGCAGGGTATTTTCTTAATCTTTCAACTCCAAATTCGTTAAGTAATTCTTCAAGCTTAGCTCTCTTCTCGTTAATAGTTAACTTTTCATTCATTTCAAGAACAAGCTGAATATTTTCTTCTACAGTAAGCTTTCTAAAAATCGAGTTTTCCTGAGGCAGATAACCGATACCGGCTTTTGCACGAAGGTTCATCGGCCAGGTTGTAATTTCCTGTCCGTCAATATATACGTGCCCTGAATTTGGCTTAACAAGTCCCACAATCATATAAAATGTAGTAGTTTTTCCGGCACCGTTTGGTCCAAGCAAACAAACAACTTCGCCTTTATCCATATAAAACGAGTTATCGTTTACAACATATCTGTCACCGTATATCTTAACGAGATTCTTAGCTTCTATCCTCATAAATACTCCCCTTTTGTATATATGATACAACAAATACAAAGTTAACAATTGTAAAGTTTTATTAAGAATAAGGCAATTTAGAATAATAGAAATACTTTATATAAGTGTAAGGTTAAAAAGGTTTATTTAATTTAAAGGTTGGAGGTCGCTATGACTTTAGGTCTTGGCATATCAGGAATAGGTTATCCGTCAATGGGACTCGGCACTCTGGGCTTAGGCGCCGGAAGCAGCTACGGTTCATACGACAGTTACATGCCGTCTATGATGGGCATGAGCCCGATGCTTGGAATGGGAAGCGGCTACGGAATGAACAGCATGATGGGTATGGGTGGAATGATGGGTATGTACAACCCGCTCTACTACACTCAAATGCAAGGTGCAGCCGAGCAGATTCAGGCTCAGCATGCAGGCGATATGCATACGACTTTAACTAATAACGAAGTAAGAGCAAACAGAGAAACTGACTCAGCTCTTGTTCAAAAAATATTAACAAACGGTGATGTTCAACAAGGAATCCAAAACTTATACGATAAAGTAAAAGAAGGCGATCAGGACGGTATTTGCGCGGAGTTTGATAAGTTAAAGAATTATATTTATAATACATATCAGGATGAACTCAAGGCAAGAGGTTCAAAAACAAATCCAGCAACAGCAGCAACAGAAATTATTGAAAAAATCTACGGTAATATAATTTCTGCACAGACAGGTCAGGTTTCTGATTTAAGAAGTGACATTCAAAGATATGGTGACGGTTCAACAATGAACGGTTTTATGAAAGGTTTCAGACAAGGAAATCACACCAGATACGTTGACCAGACATTGAGCCATTGTTTCGGATTAGAAATCGACCAAAAGGCATCAAAAGATGGTCGAAGAGAAGTTGCAAGCTATGTCGGCAGAGGCGCAAGCGTACTTGAAAAAGGAGCTTATGGTGTAGCCGGCGGTGCAGCTCTTTATACAATCGGTTACGGTGTAACAAAAGGTTTAGCATCTTTGTTCGGAAAATCAAGCAGCATAAAATTCAGCAGCAAGTATATGGGCAAAGCCGCAGTTATTGGCGCAGTGCTCGGTGCAGCAGCAGATATCTGGTGGCAGTGTTCAGGCTCAAGAGAGAATGCAGCATCATAAAAAGTAACCTTAATCCTTTTAACCATAAGAAAAAGACGGATTTTTCAAATCCGTCTTTTTACATTATATTTACCCCCTTGACAACCCGTATTGATATAATATTATATAAAAGTACCCGATGGGACGTCGCCAAGTGGTAAGGCAGCTGGTTTTGGTCCAGCCATCTCGGAGGTTCGAATCCTTCCGTCCCAGCCAATTAAGAGCCGTAAGGCTCTTTTTTTGTTTTATATAAATTCACAACATTCTTTTTAAATAGATCATATCTATAAGTTGAACACCATTCTCATATATTGGATGATCATAATTATCAGTAAAAAAATTCCTTACAACATGTGAACGATTAAATCCGCATTTTTCATAAAAAGGAATTGTCAACGGGCTGTCACCTGTTCCAACTTGTAATATAGAATACTGTTCTTTATATTTCTCAGCTATAAAGTTAACTAATGCTTTACCATACCCTCTGCCTTGATATTCAGGTTTTACAGCAATATTCTTAATTTCAAGTATCCCATTGTTTTCATTAGTAACAACACACTCGGCTACAATCTCTGTATCTTCTAACACAAACATTGTGCCCTTTTCAATATATTGGTCTACCATATCTTCTTGCTCGTCTGCCAATAAAAGCAGAGAAAGAAATTCTTTTTTATTTGTTTTTATTTCTTTTATTTTCATTATGTTTTTAATATCTGATACTTATTTTCAAACAAGAATCTTTTTCAAAGAAATCATAAGCACGAATAATATCTTTAAAATCAAAACTGTGCGTAATTAAAAAGTCCGTATTCATTTTACCTTCTGATATAAAATCCAGAAGCTTTTTGCAGTGAACCGCATCCACTCCGCCAGTTTTAAATATTAAATTTTTACCATACATTTCAGGAAGCGGTAAAACTTGATTATTTTCATACATAGCAACCAGTGCAACAACAGAATTAGGACGAGCAATTTTCCATGCCAGCTCAAATGTATTTTCTCCGCCTGCCGCTTCAATTACCCCGTCTGCACCGTGATTATCAGTCAAATTTTTAATTTCCTGTTCTATATCACATTCCAAAGGATTAAACACATAATCGGCAAGCTTCTGCTCTCTGGCAATATTAAGTCTTGATGAATTAATATCAATTGCAATAATTTTCTTTGCTCCCAGCACTTTCGCCGACATCATAGCACAGAGCCCGACAGGACCTGCGCCGATTACAGCAACTGTTTCAGCTTCTCCCAACATTTCTGCGCCAAAATAACCGCTCGATAAAATATCTCCAACAAACAATGCGTTTTCATAACTCAAACTGTCGGGAATTTTTGTTAATCCCGTATCCGCAAACGGAACTCTCACGTATTCAGCCTGACATCCGTCAATTTTACAGCCAAGTTCCCAGCCGCCATGCTCACAATTATTAATAAAACCTCTTTTGCAAAAATAACATTCTCCGCAGAAAGTTTCACAATTGGCGCTGACTCTATCGCCTGCTCTTAAATTTTTCAATTCGCTTCCAAGTTCTACAACTTCTCCAACAAATTCATGTCCGAGAATAACTCCATCTCTTACAAAGGGAACAAAACCATGTTTAATATGCAAATCACTGGTACAAATGCTTGATAATGCCACTTTGACAATAGCATCTCTTGAATTAAGTATTTGCGGATAAGGTTTTTCAACCAATTCAATATTATTATTTGTATAAATAAGAGCTTTCATATTTATATTATAGCTCAGAATATTATATTCTTTGTACCGTTTCCTGAATACGGGACTGAATCTTCAATATTTCATCAGGCTCTTCCACATAATACATAAAAGGGTATCCCTCAAACCCTCCAAGGAGAGCGGGTGCACGCTTAATATCCTTAATCGAACTTATTTTATCTGCAAGACTCTTAATAAACTCCCTGTTCATGTTTTTATATGGAGAATTCTCCCCTTTTAAAAGTTTCAACAGCTCCGATTTATATTCCGTTAAATCATATGAATACCTTAGTTTGGGATTCGGCATTCTCCTTTCAAGTTCATAAATCATACAACTGGTTTTAGGATACCCTAGAAGTAATCCTATAATATCATTATAGGAACTTTTCATAGTCGCACCATCAGAAGCAATCGGACCGTTATCGGAAATCAAGTGTTCATAAATTTTGGAGACAGAACTTTCCTCCGTAAGACCTAACCGCACCTTAAACAGTTCTAAATTATCGTTTATAAGCTCTTGTACCATAGTTTTATTAAACAAGAAGATTTGATTAACAAGAAATGCATCTTCATCTTTTCCTAAAACTACTTTTACCGTAACTTTATCAACATCATTTATTTTTTTTGCAAGTTCAATATATTCTAAATCCCCTGAAAGAAGCACTGAAGGTTTTTGACCTGTAGCAAACATACAAAAAGTCTCCGTATCCGAAAAACCTTCCTCCAAATAGTCAATAAAGTCAATGCGCTCATCTTCATTAAATGGGGCAAAAATCTCAAAACCTTCAAAATTATTATCCAGCATTTCATCTAATTTATTTTGGAAATTTTCTACAACTTTTTCCATAGAGATTTCTTTAGGAATGCTTTTAACAAACACATCAGAGCAAAGTCCGTTTAAAGACACAGCAGGAGCGGTTTTTAATCCTTTAATAGACGCAATAGGAAACTTTCTTATAAGACTTATCTGATTCATAACTAAAACTAAACCCCAAAATATTTAATTTTGCGTTTTTTGTAACAACTCTTAACTTATCTTGACTGGAAATCTTGTTATTTGTAGACTAAATATATATGTGTGAGGAGGAATTTTAATGGAAGAGAACGCTTTGAAAAAATTTAATACAGCGAAGCTAATAAGCTTTGCAATAGGATTTTTCGGATTACAGTTTGCATGGCAAATGAGGATTATTTTGTCAGGGCCTGTTACCGAAAGCTTGGGCGCTTCTCCGTTTTTATTCGGTTTAATCTGGCTTGCAGGACCTTTTACAGGTATGGTTGTTCAACCTCTTATTGGTGCTTTGAGTGATAAAACAACTTCTCCTTTCGGAAGAAGAAGACCTTATCTTTTAGGCGGAGCTTTATTATCAGCACTAGCTTTATGGGCACTGCCTAATTCGGAAGCAATTACAAACTTTATCTCTTCATCTTTACATATCAAATTTCCTGCTCTTGCAGCTCTAGCATTTGCAGCAATTATGATTTGGATTCTTGATGCTTGTGTAAACATTGCACAAGGCCCATACAGAGCACTTGTTCCTGATGTTGTACCGCAAGAACAGCACTCAATCGCTAACTCATACATCAGCCTTGCTATCGGTTTAGGTTCGGTTGTTGCAGCAGCAACTGCTCCATTCCTAAAATGGGCATTCAATTATCAAATGTCTGTAAACGCTCAATTTATTATGGCAGCTTTAGCATTCACACTGGGTATGATTTGGACTTGTATGGCTATTAAAGAACGCAGATATGAGCCAAAAGAAGATGATAAAACAGAAAAATTCGATTTTGTTAAATCATTAAAAGAATTCTTTGCACTTTCTCCTGAAGTAGGTAAAATCTGCTGGATGCAATTCTTCACCTGGATTGGAAACATGTGTATGATGATTTATTTCACACAATATGCAATCCACACAGTTTATGGTGTACCTGATTTGTCAGGAGTAAATGAAGCAGTTAAAGCTTCTTTTGAAGGTGCTGTACTTGCAGGTACAAACTTCTCTTCAATTTGTTTTGCAATATTCAACCTTGTTTGTTTCTTAGTTGCAATTCCGATTGGAGTTCTTTCGGTAAAATTCGGAAACAAAAAAGTTCATATTATATCAATGATTTCAATGGCACTTGCATTCTTAGGAATGGCATTTACAAAAGACCACACAACAGTTGCAGTGTTAATGGGACTTTCAGGTATCGGCTGGGCAAGTATTTGTGCATTACCTTTTGCAATGCTTTCTCAATACATTAAACCTGGAACAGAAGGCTCTGTAATGGGCATCTTTAATATCTTTATTGCAGGTCCTCAGGTATTTGTTTGTACATTAGTTTCATGGATTATTAACAAATGCGTATTCTCTGTAGATGCAGGTGTAAATTATCATTGGGAATACACATTCTTAATCGGAGCATTCTGTCTTGCAGCAGCATCACTGATTGCGTCAAGAGTTAAGGAGATTCGCGCATAAATGTCTAAACGTATTCTTCTGATATACCCGCCTTCTCCGGTTTTAAACAGAGAAGACCGTTGTCAGCAGCCTACAAAGGAATTGTTGGTAATACCTCCGCTTCCGCCGACTGATTTAATGTATCTGGCTGCAATTGCAGAACAAGCCGGATTTGAAGCAAAAATAAAAGACTACAGTCTTGGCGGAGACTTTATCCAAGATGTTCAGGATTTTGCTCCTGATTATATTTTAGCAAATGTTGCAACTCCGACATTCAAATCAGATATGGAAGCATTAGCAAAAGCTAAAAATGTACTCCCATCTGCAAAAATAATCGTAAAAGGTGCAACATTCTTAACATACAATATAAATGTCATCTATGAAAATCCCTTCATAGATTATGTAATAATGGGCGAACCTGAATTAACTCTAAAAGAAATTCTTGAAGGTGTTCCAAACAAAGATATTTTAGGCATTTGCTACAGCGAAAACAATCAGGGCGTTAAGAATGAGCTCAGACCATTCAACGAAGACTTAGACAGTTTGCCATTCCCTGCAAGACATCTTGTAGATAACTCTATATATACACGTCCCGATAACGGAAAAGTTCAGGGTGTAATCAAAGTTTCACGCGGCTGTCCTTATCATTGTTTCTTCTGCCTTGCAACTCCTGTTTCAGGAGCTAAAGTCAGGATGCGCAGTGCTGAAAATATTATTGCTGAAATCAAAGAGTGTGTTGAAAAATACAACATTAAGAACTTTGTATTCTGGTCAGATATTTTTAACATAAACAGAGATTGGACAATTGATTTATGCAAAAAGATTATTGCGAGCGGTCTTAAAATCACATGGTCAGCTAATACAAGAGCAAATACAATGGATGATGAGATGGCATCTTATATGTATAAAGCAGGCTGCCGATTAGCAAGTATTGGTGTAGAAAGCGGTTCTCAGGAAGTTTTGGATAATATCGGAAAGAAAATTACACTTGATGATATCAGAAACACCGTAAAAATTTTAAAGAAAAATAAAATCAAGATTTATAACTATTTTGTAATCGGATTACCTTGGGAAACCGAAAAAACAGTGGAAGAAACAATTAAATTTGCAATTGAATTAGATAGTAATTTTATTAGTTTCTACACAGCAGCTCCGCTTCCCGGAACAAGATTTTTTGCTTACGCAATGATGAACAAACTAGTTGACAGCAATCTTGATTTCGACAGTGCGTATTATGTTCCGACAGTGCGTTCTCACGAGTTATCAAAAGAAAGAATTTTTGAGCTTCATAAACAAGCTGTCAGACGATTCTATTTGAGACCTAAATTTATTCTAAAAACATTATTGGGATTAAGAAGTTTTGTTGAGTTTAAGAATTATTTCAAAGCAGGAATATCACTTTTAATGAAGAAATAAAAAAAACGAGGCTTTCGCCTCGTTTTTTTAAGTTATTTTGCTAACTTTTTAATAGCTAAAACAAGTCTTGATTTCTTTCTTGCAGCTGTATTTTTGTGCAAAATACCTTTTGAAACAGCTTTGTCACAAAGTTGGTAAACTTTTGAGATAGATGCATTCAAAGCTTCTTTATCTTCAGCTGTAGCCAAAGCTAATGCTTTTTTAACTGCAGTTTTGATAGAAGTTTTGAAAGCTACGTTTCTTTGTCTGTTAGCTTCTGCAATAAGAACTCTTTTTTTTGCTGACTTAATATTTGCCATTTTTCTTTTCCTTTCACTTTCGGCAAGAAATAAAGTCAATGACCCCTTTATTACTTACCTTCCACTTTGAGTTTGTAATAAAATGCTAAACAATTTATTACGCACCCTTCACTCTGAGGATAGTGAGTACGAATATTGTAAACATAACATGTCTGTTTGTAAAGTCTTTCTCTTGTTTTTGTGTTACATTGTAAATAAAGGAGTATGGAATGTATACATTAGTCTATTCAATAAATAACGAAAAATCACCGGAAACAGTTTATGTGAACCTTACAAATGCCTGCACAAACTCTTGTGTATTCTGTCTTCGCGAACAAAAAGACGATGTTTGCGGCGCTGAAATGTGGCACGATGATAAGTTTACTATAGAAGATGTTATAGAGCAGTTCAAAGCTTATACTCCAACTCCCAAACAGGTTGTATTCTGCGGTTACGGCGAACCGTTCCTTAAAAAAGATATGATGAAGGAGTTTGCTCAATATTTGAGAAAAAACCATCCTGAAATCAAAATTAGAGTTAATACTAACGGGCACGCCAACGCAATCTATAAAACAAATGTAGCGGAAGAGTTCAAAGACTTGCTTGATGAAGCGTCAATAAGCCTTAACTCTGACAACTCTGAACAATATAACGAAATATGCCAGCCTAAAATAAAAAATGCGTTTGAAGAAGTAAAAAACTTTATCCAAGCATGCAACAATGCAGGGATAAAAACTTACGCAAGCATAGTAACAGGATTTGACGAACGCGAAATTAACGTAGAAAATTGTGAAAAAATCGCAAAATCTTTAGGTGCAGAATTTAGAAACAGGGAATTTATTACAAATGGATATTAGAATAGTACTTGCTTCGGGTTCTCCACGCAGAAAACAAATTATGACCGAGCTCGGCATTGATTTTGAAGTTATCCCGTCAAACTATGACGAAAAACTTGAAACAGATACATTTTCATACGACCTCATTGAAGACCTTGCGACTCAAAAATGTCTTGATGTTGTAAGACGTGTCGGACACAATGAAATCGTAATTGGTGCTGATACAGTGGTTGTTCTGCATAACAAAATCTTAGGCAAGCCTCACTCTAAAGAAGAAGCATTCAAAATGCTAAGAGAACTTTCAGGACAAACTCACAGCGTAGTTACATCTATTTGTGGAATTAACACACACACTAACCGTGCAGCTCTATTATCAACTACAAGCTACGTAAGATTTAATGAACTAACAGGCGAACAAATACATTATTATATAGATGAATTCAACCCCCTTGATAAAGCAGGAAGTTACGGAATACAAGAACTTCCCCCACACTATTTAGATAAGTATGAGGGAAGCTTTGAAAATATTGTAGGACTCGCACCCGAATCCGTTATTGCCGTCCTTGAACAACTAGGATTCAACAGGCAAGCCTAAAGAAATACGTTTGTCCTTAGGATTAAACTTGATGATAGAAGTGTTAATTTTATCACCTGCTTTAAGAATAGAACCTGTTCTGTTCTGGTATTCTGCAAGTTCTGATTGAGGAAGCAAAGCTTCTACTCCCGGAAGAACTTCTACAAAAGCACCAAAGCCTTTGATTCTTGTAATAATACCTTCTTTAACATCGCCTTCTTTTAACTCTTCTTCTGCTTTAATCCACGGATCAGGCTCAGTATTTTTCAAACTCAAACTGATTCTTTGTTTGTCATGGTCAACATCAATAATCTCAACATTGATTTCCTGACCAACTTTTAATAAATCAGTCGGATGTTCAACCCATTTCCAAGAAATTTGAGAAAGCGGCAATAAACAATCTACACCGCCAATGTTAACAAATGCACCAAAATCAGTAATACGAACAACTTCACCCTTAACAATTTGACCAACTTCGATTTGAGCAAATACGTTTTTGCGGGTTTCTGCCATATTAGTTTCATAAACTTTTCTGTTAGATAAAATCAAGTTGTTTTGAGCTTTATCAAGAGTCAAAATTTTAACATCAATCTTATCGCCTGCATTACAAATAGTTTCTCTGGCACAAAGCTGACCTTGAGGAATAAAACCTTGAACGCCTGAAACATCAACAATCAAGCCGCCTTTAACAGTCTGAGTGATAACAACAGAGATTGTTTCATCAGCATCTTTAACTTTTTGCAACTCAGCCCAGGTATGAGCAAGATGGACTTTTTTATAAGAAAGATTGAACTTTCCGTTTTCATCACAATCTTGAGTAATCAAAAATTCATACTCTGTACCTTTTTCCAACACATCTTCAGCTTTAGCTTTTCTGTCTGAAGAAACTTCATAAGACGGAACAAATGCAGTACATTTTGAGCCAATGTCTACAATTGCGCCGTCAGATTCATAAGCGCATACAACGCCCTTAACGATATCGCCTCTTTTGAAGTTGTAATCATACTTTCCTAAAAGAGCCTCAAAATCGCTATCTGAATACTGTTCAACCATTGAGCATTCTCCTTTTCCAAATAAACACGGGTTAATTATAGCATATAAAGCGGAGAAGAGCAACAGTTACGCGAATTTAGAGAAAAACTTTTCTCATAACAGCCTTGTTATCTAGGATTTCGGCTACTGCGGCAAGGGTTTCACCGCATGTTAAAAGTATTAAGCCATCTTCACAATTGAGGTTTAAACTATTACCATTTGCAACCTTAGCTTTTTCTGATTCTGAGATTTCATATCTTGGATACTCAAGATATTCCAAAGGGTAAATCAAATTCGCATCAACAATTTCTTTAGAATCAAGTTCGTCCAGTTTTATAGAGTTTTCTATTAGGAAACTGCCCGCTTTAACCCTCACAAGTTTTATCAAATGCCCGTAAACCCCGAGCGCTTCGCCTAAATCATTAGCAATTGAGCGAATATAAGTTCCTTTTGAACAATCAATGTATAATTCTAACTGTTGAGTTTCAAAATCAAAATTAACAACTTTTAATTCATTTATAATAACTTTGCGAGGTTTAATCTCAACTTCTTCACCTTTTCGAGCATATTCATAAAGTTTTTTACCATTAACTTTTATAGCAGAATAAATTGGAGGAAGCTGTTCAATTTCACCGCGAAATTTATTCAATTCCGTCTCAATTTCCGTTAAGCCAATCTTTTTATCCGAAACATTTACAACTTCGCCTTCCGTATCATAAGTAGTTGTAGACTTGCCAAGCTGAACTGTTGCAACATAAGCTTTATCGTCTTTTAAATACTCAATTAATCGGGTAGCTTTGCCTATACAAATCGGCAAAACACCTTCCGCAAACGGGTCAAGTGTACCTGTATGTCCGATTTGTTTAACTTTCGTAACACGTCTTAAAATAGCAACAACATCATGGGATGTTTTGCCCTTTGGTTTATAAACATTCAAAAAACCAAACATTATTTAATTTCGCCTCTGGAAATCTTTTCAATCAAATCAAGAACGCGGGAACCTTGTTCCAAGCCGTCACTATAGATAAACTTAATCTCAGGAGTTACGCGCAAACGAATGCGTTTTCCGACTTCATAACGGACTTTGCCGGTATTTTTTTCAATAATTTCTTTGGTCTTTTCAACCTGTTCAGGAGAACCTAAAACACTGTAAATAACCTTAGCGTAAGAGTTGTCATGAGACACTTCTACATCTACAACAGATACGACACCTTCTAATCCTCTGATTTCACGTCTTAGGATTTCTGAGATATCACGCATAAGCTCTTTTCTAACTCGTTCGTTTCTTAAAGTCATTATATTCTCCTTTATTGGGTATATTCTTATTATAACATAAAGACAAAACGTCTGCACAAATCCATTGCCCAGACTTAAAATAAGATTGTCTTTACACTAAAAAATGTTATTTCTTAGCTTTAGCGTCTTTTACCAAATCATCGATATTAACGCCAAGAGCATCTGCAATATCAATTACTCTGATAATTGTAGGATTTATTTTTCCTGTTTCAATTAAACTTACAGAGTTTCTTGAGATATCACATTTCTCTGCTAATTCTTCTTGAGAAATTCCGCGTCTCAATCTTTCGCTTTTTATATTAATACCTATGTTTTTTAATCTGTCTTTCATTTCCATAGTTATATTGTCGTGTATTGCAAAATATTTTTCTATACAAGATATTTATTTTATTTATAATATATTAGTTTCTAGTAAAATTTAACAGCCAAAAGTATAAAAAGGGTGGATAAACCACCCTTTTACCATCTGTGACTCAAGAGATACATCAACAACTAAATATCTCCCTATAGTAATAAGCTGTAAGTCACAACGGCTACTTCTCTTTTATTTGAAGCTTTTTAGGTTTAGCTTCTTCAACATGCTGTTTTGGAAGGGTGATAGAAAGAATACCGTTTTTATAATCAGCAACAGCTTCTTCTGTTCGAATCGGATGGTCAAAAGAAATAGTTCTCTTGTATTTACCATATCTGAATTCACATGTATGGTATTTGAGATTCTTCTCTTTTTCTTCCTTTTCTTCTCTCTCTTCTTCTATCTCTGCCGTAATTGTCATAAAATCATTATCCAATTCGACATCGATATCATCGAGTTTTACCCCCGGAAGCTGAACCTTTACTTTATAATCATTTTCAGTTTGCTTAATCTCAACTGCAGGACGCCATGTTGAAACTTTTTTCATAGATAGCTGGTGTGAAAATGCAGGATGCAAAACAGTGTCTCGTAAAAAATTATTCAGCTCATTATGGATACTATCAAAATATAATTCAGGTTCTCTAAGAATCAAATCAGTCTTCATTAAAAAACTCCTTTCAAATACTCTCTTAATATAAAAGGTTTTTCAAGGAGTTTCATTAGACAAAAAGGGCGGTTAATACCGCCCTTTTTGCTTAAATATTTCTATCAATAATTATTCAACAACACCTGCTGTTTTACCATATCTTCTGATTGTAGAATTCAAAAGATTTTCGTGGTGTCTGTCTCTGTAGATCTGACACAAAAGCTTATAAGCATGTTTGTTATAAGGATTTTGTCTTAAAATATCTTCTAACTGTTCAACCGCTGTGTTTGTGCGTTTTGTATAATAATTAATCAACGGCGGAAGAATAATTGTCTGGTCGTTTTCATCTGTTGCCCAAGCAATTTCGGCACAGCTTCTTGCATTATCAAACTCTTCTGCATCCAAATACATTACAGCAATTTCATAATAAACTTCTGATTTACTTCTTCTGTCAGTCTTTGATTGAGCTACAATCTGATATTCCTGAGCAGCCTTTGTATATTCAGCTCTTTTTCTGTATTGCTCTGCCAATGCTAAATGAGAAGCAATATCAGCAGGCGTAAATTGTTCTAAATCAGTATTATCGTCTACAGGAACATTTAATGTAGAAAGAACTTCCGCAGGTGTAAATAACTGAGCTTTTGCTTCGGCTGAAATAGGTTCATTTGTCACATCAGGAATAACCGAATACAATAATGCCAATGTTTTCAAATCTCTTGGAGTAATTTCTGTATTGAATTTTGTTCCAATAGGGTACATAACGTCATAAATACTCTGGCTGTTGCCTGTTAAGCCTAAAGAATGTCCGATTTCCTGCAAAGCAGATGAGAACAACTGTTTAGAATCGTGACTATGTCCTTTGTTATCCACTTTATTAAATATAATAACAGAATCTTTAATAACATTTCCGTTAACAGCAAAAGCATGAACTCCGATAGAATCTTTATTGTCATTAACCTTGAAATAGCATTTCATATCAGCTTCAGCAGGTGTTTCAACAAAATTGAATCTTACGAGCCCTTCACTTGCTCTCTGCCATGCCTGATATGCGTTAATAACAACTTCTCTGTAGTATTCCGGAACATCTTTTGAATCTTCGATATAAACATTCAACGGCATTGATTCTTTGTTCCATCTGACAATCTTGCCATTTTTGCAAACTTGTCTGAAATAACTGTCAATAACAGCAGCCTTAATTGTTTTTTCACTCATTGATTTATCATAACCGATTCTTACAACGGCAGGGTTTTGAGGACCTGAAAACGGTTCAGCCTGAACTGAAGCGGAATTCATAAGAGCAAAAGCACCTGCTGCTATCAGGAATGTACAAATAACTGTCTTTTTCATCTTGTTAAAAAACCTCTTTTTCTATAATTACGTAATAATGTTTTGTTTAAAACCTGTAAATTTTATTTTTTGCCATCTAATTATACTATATTCAGGAAGATTTTACAAACACTCCCCCCTACCAACGCGAACCAACCTGTAGTTTCAACTTTGGTGCTCCGCCCAAAAGTTGAAAAACAAAAAAAAGCCTTTCTTTTTGAGAGAAAGGACTTTGGAATCTTTTTGTGTTAATTCCTCATGTGTAGAAGGTTAGTGTGTAGGTTGTATGAAAGGTTGTGTGTTATGTGTCGTGTTTATTCAATGCTTACATATATATAAAGTATTAACGCGATATAGAATTGCTATATCGCGTTAAATTGTTACATTTGTTTACACAGTTTTAGAAATGACGAACAGTCGGATTTAAGAGCATATCCGCAAGCTTATCGGAACCTTTAAAGTTTCTTTTTCTTAGAACTTCGGAGGCGGACTCTTTATTATAATCAACAAATCGGTGTTCAAACATACATTCGCCGTTTTCTACCGTTAATTTTAGATAACATGATTTTGGCTCAGGAGTAAACGGACGTCCCACACTGCCGACATTTACAACAGTTTGTTTCTTAGAAGTCTGGAATCCGCAAGGCAAATGTGTATGTCCGCAAAGTACAACATCAGCTTCTACATTTTCAAGCATTTTTTCAATTTCTGTAAGAGGGGTTTCAGGAAGAATATCTTCATTATTTTTACGCGGAGAACCGTGCACAAGCAGGAATTTTACTCCTTCTTCCTCTATCTGGAGCTGGATTGGAAGATTTTTTAAAAAATCTTTTTGAATAATATTCAGAGTCTTCACATCGTCTTTTAAAGCTTCTGCCATAATAGGAGCTTTAGTTTTTACATTTTCATATAAATCATCAGAAAAATCCGCAATCATTAAATCTGTATTTCCCTGTATCATTTTAAAACTTTTGTCTCCAAGTTTTTTCATGAACCAGTTAACCGTTTCGGAAGGACGAGGCCCTGCCATTGCGTAATCCCCGAGCACAAAAACATTTTCGCATCCTTGAGCTTTCATATCATCCAACACAGCATCTAATGCTGCCAAATTTCCGTGTATATCTGATATTACTGCAATTTTCATGAAAGTTACTCCGTAAAATTATTTTGCTATATAATATATCTTATGATAAACAGAAGAAAATCTAAACAAATTGCAATAGGCAATATAAAAATAGGCGGAGATGCGCCAATCAGTGTTCAGTCTATGTGTAATACTGACACAAGAAATGTAGAGCAAACTTTGGATCAGATAGGTGAACTTGCCGCAGCAGGGTGTGAGATAGTAAGGCTTGCTGTTCTAAACAAAGATGCAGCGGCTGCAATAAAAGATATAGTTGCAAAATCTCCTGTTCCGTTGGTTGCAGATATTCATTTTGATTACCGTTTAGCTATCCAATGTATAGAAAACGGAATTCAAGCGCTTAGAATCAATCCCGGAAATATTGGAAAGCGCGAACACACAATAAAAGTTGTTGAAGCGGCGAAAAGTCATAATGTACCAATAAGAATCGGTATTAATGCGGGTTCTTTGGAAAAAGAATTTGCAGAACTTGACATACCTCTTGAAGACAAGATGATAAAAAGCGCAATGCGTCATATTGAAATTCTGGAAGACTTGAATTTCTATGATATTAAACTTTCATTAAAATCATCCGATGTCATGACAACAATAAGAGCTTATCAAAAGGCTGCGGAGTTAATAGAATATCCGCTTCATTTGGGTGTAACCGAAGCAGGAACTCTAAAATCAGGCTTGATTAAATCTTCCGTAGGTTTAGGTACATTATTAAGTCAGGGAATCGGTGACACAATAAGAGTTTCTTTAACCGAAAATCCGGTAGAGGAAGTTGAAGCAGGATTCGGTATTTTAAAATCACTGGGACTGCGTCAGAGAGGTATTAATTTTATCTCGTGTCCTACTTGCGGAAGAACTCAAATCGATTTAATCGGATTGGCAAAAAAAGTTGAAGAAAGGTTTAAAAACCTTGATTTGCCTATTACAATTGCGGTTATGGGCTGCCCTGTAAACGGCCCCGGAGAAGCTAAGCATGCTGATTTCGGCATTGCAGGTGCAATCAAAGAAGGTTATATATTTAAAAAAGGAGAAATCATTGCAAGAGTTCCTGAATCGGACTTGATTAATTCTTTAGAAAATATTATAATGGAATCATATAGTTCAGTTAAATAAGAATGGGTGTTATGAGAAGAAATTTATTATTTTTATTAGTAGCGGCAGCTTTTATAGCAGCGCCTGCAATGGCTGAAATAACAGTCGAACAAGGAACAGATGCAGAGTATATTATCAATAATGGATACTCTCAAGCGATGGCAGAAGATGTGTTTATGCTTAAAAATAGAGCATCAGGAAAACCTATCGAGCCATTATATGAAAAATCACAAAATGTTTTTGTAAGAGGATGGAAAAAATTCTACTCTTATGTAGACCCTGCACAAGAAGAAGAAGACAGACTTCATCACGATATTCATTTATCACCACATTATCAAGATTTGTAATCAATAAATAAAAGCGCGGTTTATAACCGCGCTTTTATTTATTTTTTATTTTATTAGTGCTAATATATTGATATGGTAATGGCGAATTCTTTTGAAGAAGCAGTTTCTCTTATTAAAGACCGGCTGGATATAGTAGATGTGATTTCTCAGTATGTCGTTTTGAAAAAAAGCGGTGCTAATTACTGGGGAATTTGTCCTTTTCATAATGATAAAAAACCATCTATGTCAGTAAGCCCCTCAAAAGGGATTTACAAATGTTTTTCTTGCGGAGCCGGCGGGGACGCATTAAATTTTCTTGTTAAAATTCAAAATCGCCAGTACAAAGAAGTTATATTTGAACTTGCGGAAAAATTCGGGATTGAATTACCTAAAAAATTTACTCCTTCAAATGAAACAAAAGAACAAAAAGCTTTAATGCTCAAGGCATGCCAAAAAGCAGCAAAATTTTATAATAAATCGCTTTACTCGGCAGATGACGCAAACAAGGCGATGACTTATCTTCGCGGGCGCGATATTACCGATGAAGTTATTGAAAAATTTACATTAGGCTGGGCTCCTAATAAATACGACTCTTTATATAAAGAATTAAAAAGCGACTTTAAAGATGAGATTTTGGAAAAAGCAGGGCTAATTCTAAAATCAAATCAAGGCGGATGGATTGACCGTTTCAGAAACAGAATTATTATACCTATTCAAAATGAAAACGGAGATTACGTGGCATTTGGAGCACGCGCCGTAGATGAAGGACAGAATCCAAAGTATCTGAACTCATCAGATTCAATGATTTATAACAAAAGTAAAATCCTTTTTGGTTTAAACTCGGCAAAAGATGCTATCAAAAACGAAGATGCAGTAATAATCATGGAAGGCTACTTTGATGTAATTTCTGCTCAGGCACATGGTGTAGAAAATGCTGTTGCTTCCTGCGGAACAGCCATGACTGCCGACCACGTTAAATTATTATCTCGTTATACAAAAAACAGAAGAATTTTCTTATCTTTTGATACGGATTCAGCAGGTATTAATGCAACAAAACGCGGAAGCGATGTAATCAAGACAACTCTTGCAACATTAGGTGATGTTAAACAGTTTGACGAGAGTCATATTTCTGCAACCGCAGATAATAAATACGCTTGTGAAATCAGAGTCGTTTCCCCGCCTCAAGGCAAAGACCCTGATGAATTTATCCGTTCTATGGGCGGTGATGCGTTCAGGATGTTTATAAATGAAGCTCCGCTTCTTATTGATTTTCTTTTAAATAATGCGTTAAAAGAAAAATCATCGGCAAAAACTCCGCAGCAAAAAGCAGAGTTGGTTGCAAAAATCATGGATATTTTAAAAGATGTTGATAATAAAATTATCCAATCAGAATATGTCAAAATGGTTTCTACAATCTTAGAGATTGATGAAAACTCTATGCTAAAAGAATTAAACAGGCTTGGAAATATTGATACCTACACGGCTTCCGCTCCTGTTAAGAAAAAAGTTGTAACAAATTCTTCACAATTTGAAGTTAGAGCGCAAAAAAATTTATTGAGCGTTTTTCTATCTGACAGCAGTTCAAATAATTACCAAAAATTGAACGAATTGTTACCTCAAAATATCATTCAAGATGAAACATTAATAATTGTAAAAAATACAATTGACAAATTGGCTTGTACAATAAATAATGTTAGGGAATTGACAAAAAATCTATTCACAGAATTCATTGAGGATGATAACTTAACACAAATTCTGACCGATTTGGTTGACATGTCCGAAGCATTTAACGGACTTGACCCGGATGAACTCGAAAGAGCAGTCAGAGAAAATATAACAAGACTTTTAAGATGCTATTCTGAACGCGAAGTCGAAACAATAAGAAAACAATACCGCGAAGTTAATGACGACGACTTAGAAGCCTTAAAAATACAAATGCAGCTTAGAGATAAGATAAAGTTAAGGACTGGAGATAAATAATGACCCAAAAAAGAAACTCAAGATCATCAGTAGTAAGCGTTATGGAAGACGAAAACATTGATTTATTAGATTTTGATTCCACTAAAGAAGCTGATGATTCTGTTGATTATATCGGAACAGATTTAGGGACAGACCATATTGAAGATATTATCGATACAACAAAGCTTGGCGGAATTAAAAGTGATGATTTCTATATGATGGATGATTCTTCCGACTCATCAGAAAGCATTGATACTGAAATGCCAAAAGGCGTTGCGGTAGAAGACCCTGTAAGATTATACTTAAGAGAAATCGGACGTATTAAACTTCTTTCTACAAGTGAAGAAATCGAACTTGCAAGAAAAATTATTCAAGGCGGAACTCCTGGTGCTATTGCAAAACGTAAACTTGTTCAAGCAAACTTAAGACTTGTTGTTAGTATCGCTAAAAAATACGTTGGCAGAGGCATGCTTTTCTTAGACCTTATTCAGGAAGGTAATTTAGGTTTAATCCGTGCTGCTGAAAAATTCGACCACGAAAGAGGGTTCAAATTCTCAACTTATGCAACATGGTGGATTAGACAAGCTATTACAAGAGCGATTGCTGATCAGGCAAGAACAATCCGTATTCCTGTTCACATGGTTGAAACTATTAACAAACTTAAAAAAGTTACAAGAAGACTTGCTCAAGAACTTTCACGCAAACCGACCGAAGAAGAACTTGCAGTTGAAATGGGTGTTTCAATCTCTAAACTAAGAGAAATTGTTAAAATCGCTCAAGAACCTTTATCATTGGAAACTCCTATCGGTAAAGAAGAAGATTCAAGATTAGGCGATTTTATTGAAGATAAAGAAGCAGATGCTCCAATCAAGACTGTTGCATCAGAACTTTTAAGAGAAGACCTTGCAGAAGTTCTTTGCACACTTTCTCCACGTGAAAGAGATGTTTTGAGATTACGTTTCGGTATGGATGACGGTCGTCAAAGAACATTGGAAGAAGTTGGTCAATTGTTCGGCGTAACCCGTGAACGTATCAGACAGATTGAAGCAAAAGCTTTAAGAAAACTAAGACATCCAAACAGAAGTAAACGTCTTAGAGAATATGTAGAAAACTAGAAGTTAAAGAGCAGCCATTTTAGCTGCTCTTTACTTTTTAAAGTGTTTATAGTTAAATATAATTACTGAGACATTGTCTCTAGTCCAATAGAAAGTGATTACACAAACCGATTGTTTAATATAAAATTAGCAAAATTTGCAGGATTCTGTTACGGAGTAAAACGTGCGGTTGACACGGCAAAAAAATTAAAATCAGAAAACCCTGACAAAAACATTTATATTTTAGGCGAACTCATCCATAACATGGATGTAATTCGTGAGCTTGACGAATTAGGTATTAAAACAATCTATAATGTACCTGATAAAGGCGATGGAATTTGTATTGTAAGAAGTCACGGCGAAGCTCCTGAAGTTTTTGATAAACTTAAAAATGCAGGATTTGAGGTTGTTGATTTAACATGCCCTGACGTTAAAAAGGTTCAGCAGCGCGCGATTGAACTTGCTCAAAACGATTATTTTGTAGTAATCGTAGGGAAACCAAACCATCCGGAAGTTATGGCTATTAAGGCTAATGCGGATTTATATTCGGATAAAGTAGTTGTTGCAACAACCATTGAAGAACTTGAGCCTTATGAAGCACAAATTAAATCACACAGAAAAGTCGGAGTTGTGGTTCAAACAACACAAATGGTTTCATCATTGAATCTTATTGTTAATCACTTGAACACTTTAGCCAAAGAAGTTTTAATCTACAACACAATCTGTCAATCGACTGCAATGAGACAGAAAGAAGCTCGAGAGCTTGCACGTGAAAGTGATTTGATGGTGGTTGTAGGTTCAAGAAAGAGTGCAAATACAACTCACCTTGCAGAGATTTTAAAAGATTGTACAAAAACAATTCATATCGAAAATGATAGTGAATTGGATGAAAGTTTACTAAAAGGGGTTCAGAATATCGGAATAACAGCCGGTGCTTCAACTCCTCAAAACGTGATAGATAAAGTAAAGGAGAAAATACAAAAATGACACAAGTATTAGACGAATTTGAACAGCTTCTCGAAGAAAGTTTCGCTAAAACAAACAGCGTTGCTGATATCGTAGAAGGTACAGTAATCAAAAAAGAATCAGAAGGCTACTTAGTAAGCGTTAAAGGTGCTAAAATGGAAGCTTTCTTATCAAACAAAGAACTTTCAAGCGATGTTGAAGAACTTGAAAACGGCGACACAAGAGAATTCTATGTATTAAGAGAAGAAAACAATGATGATTCAATGCTTCTTTCTCTTAAGAGAATCGCATTTGCTCAAGCTTGGGCACAACTTAACGACGCTAAAATTCAAGGCGATACAATCCTTGCTAAGGTTGTTTCAACAGTTAAAGGCGGCGTTCTTGTTGATATCGCTGACTTGAAAGGTTTCATCCCATCATCTCAACTTAGAACAGGAACTCCTTTCGAAGGTCTTGTTGATACAAAAATCGAAGTTAAAGTTCTTGAAGCTGATCCTAAGAAAAACAAACTTATCTTATCTCAAAGACAAGCTGTTGCTGAACAAAGAGATCAAGTTGTTGATAACGTTCTTTCTTCACTTGAAGAAGATCAAGTTGTTTCAGGTAACGTAGTAAGAATCACTGATTTCGGTGCTTTCGTTGACATCAACGGTATCGACGGTCTTCTTCCTATCTCTGAAATTTCTTGGCAGAGAATCAAACACCCATCAGATGTTCTTACTTTGGGTGACACTATCGAAGTTAAAATCATCAAAATTGATAACGAACTTAAGAGAATCTCTCTTTCACTTAAGAGAATGGGCGAAAACCCTTGGCAGCAAATCGAAGGACAATTCGAAGAAGGGCAAATCGTTAAAGGTACTGTTAACAAAGTTACTACTTTCGGTGCTTTCATTAACATCTTCCCTGGCGTAGAAGCTTTACTTCCAGTTTCTGAAATGTCAGATGAAAACGTTAATCCGTTCAACTTGTTCAAAGTTGGTGCTGAAGTTGATGTATTAATCAAAAAATTCACTCCAAAAGAACACAGAATCGCATTATCTGTAAAAGATATTAATGCATAAACAATATAAAGAAAAGGGGTTGGTTCCTATGGAACCAACCCCTTTTTTATATCTTTGAAATTACCCCTCGATTACTTCCATTCCGTCATCAGAAACAAATTGAATTCCGAATTTTGCACGGAAGATATATCTTACAGTATTGCTCTGAATTTCAAACATCATTTTGTTGAACAAATCATACGCCTCTTTTTTGTACTCAATAAGCGGGTCTTTTTGTCCGTAAGCACGAAGCCCGATACCTTCTTTAAGCATATCAATATTATGAAGATGGTCAATCCATTGATTATCAACAACTCTTAGAAGTACATCTCGTTCAAGGCTTCTCATAATATTATTATCTATAAACAACTCCTGCTGTTTCGCATCAGGGTCGTATTGAGCCATAATTGTATTATAGAATCCGATAATTTCTTCTTCGTGTTCTTTATAAGCCTTTTGAGCTGCATCACGCAAAGATTCATAAATCCTGTTATATCTGTATGCCTTGATATCATCTACTGAGATATAAGAAAGCTGCGGAATATTTGAATGCAGTTCCTTGATAAGAGTTTCCAAGTCCTCCGGAATATATTCTTCTGGGTTCATTTCAGGAGTTATATAGCTCTTAAGAAGTCTGTCGATTTCCTTATCAATCATAAATTTAATATCATCAGACAAGTTCTTACCTTCAAGAACTTTACGTCTTTGAGCATAGAATTTTTCTCTCTGAATATTCATAACATCATCGTATTGCAATACATTCTTACGAATATCAAAGTGATAAGTTTCAACTTTCTTCTGAGCTGATTGAATTTGTCTCGAAATCAAATGGGACTCAATCGGCATATCTTCTTCCGCATTAAGCATTGTCATCAATGACGCAATCTTATCCCCGCCAAAGATTCTCATCAAATTATCTTCCAAAGATAAGAAAAATCTTGTAGAACCCGGGTCACCTTGTCTTGCGGCACGACCACGAAGCTGGTTATCAATACGTCGAGATTCGTGTCTTTCAGTACCGATTACGTGAAGCCCGCCTAATTCTACAACACGAGCATGTTCTGCTTCGGTAATTTTACGAGCGTTTACAAGAGCTTCATCTTTTAATGCTTCATAGTTTTCTAAATCAGGTGTGATAGCTCTTGTTTCAAGTTCTTCTTTTGCAAGATACTCGGCATTACCGCCTAAAAGGATGTCTGTACCGCGGCCTGCCATATTTGTAGCAATTGTAACCGCACCAACACGACCTGCTTGAGCAATAATATAAGCTTCGCGCTCATGCTGTTTTGCATTCAATACGTTATGTTTTACACCTTTTTTGCTAAGAAGTGCTGAAATATATTCTGATTTTTCAATACTCACAGTACCTACAAGAACAGGTCTTCCAAGCTTGTTCTGCTCAATAATATCGTTTACAACCGCATCATATTTAGCACGTTCTGTTTTATAAATAACATCCGCATTATTAACTCTGATATCAGGTCTGTTTGTTGGAATAACAGTAACTTCAAGATTATAAATCTTACCAAATTCAGCTTCCTCGGTCATTGCAGTACCTGTCATGCCTGAAAGCTTCGGATACAATCTGAATAAGTTCTGGAAAGTAATGCTTGCAAGAGTCTGAGTTTCATCCTGAATTTGAACCCCTTCTTTTGCCTCAATAGCCTGATGTAATCCGTCTGACCAGCGGCGGCCCGGCATCAAACGTCCTGTGAACTCATCAACAATCATAATTTCACCGTCTTTTACAACGTAATCTGTATCTCTAATAAACAATTCTTTTGCTTTTAAAGCATTCAATAAATCATGCGCATATTGATTATTGATATCAAACAAATCCTTACATCCGATGATTTCTTGTGCTTTATCAATACCATCCTCAGTAAAGATTACGTTTTTATTTTTTTCGTCAACTTCGTAATCTTTATCTTTTTCAAGCTGCGGAGCAACTTTTGCCATCAAAGTATAAGTATCGGCAGATTTTTCTACACGACCGCTGATAATCAAAGGAGTACGGGCTTCGTCAATCAAAATACTGTCAACTTCGTCTATAATTGCGTAGTTATAAGGTCTTTGCACAAGCATTTCGTTAGAAGATGCCATATTGTCTCTTAAATAATCAAATCCGAATTCGTTATTTGTACCATAAGTAATATCACAAGCATAAGCTGCACGTTTACGATTAAACTCATCCGCGTCATGTTGGTTTGAAAGAATTACACCAACAGACAAGCCTAAGAACTTATAAATCTTACCCATCCATTCGCTGTCACGTTTTGCAAGATAATCGTTAACAGTAACAACGTGAACACCTTTTCCCGTAAGCGCATTCAAATAAGCCGCAAGAGTTGCAACAAGAGTTTTACCTTCCCCAGTTCTCATCTCTGCAATATGACCGTTATGCAAGAAATAAGCACCAATCAGCTGAACATCGAAGTGGCGCATATTCAAAACACGTTTACCTGCCTCACGAACAGTTGCAAAAGCTTCAGGCAAAATCTTATCAAGACATTCTTTTTCTAAGATTCTATCCGCCTTTTCGTTCTCAGAAGTTGGACGTTTAGCCAAAATAGCTTTAAACTCATCTGTTTTAGCTCGCAGCTCTTCGTCAGTAAGTTTTTCAAACTCAGGCTCAAGAGCGTTTATATGGTCAATTATTCCTAAAATCTTTTTAACTTTTTTCTCGTTTGGGTCACCCAAAAGTTTCAATAATAAACTAATCATTACATATCCTCTCCAATTACGGCAATAATACCATAAACATGCCTCAACGTAAATATTAGTCTATAGAGTAAAGTTTCTTTGCATTACCTGATAATAGATTCTCTAAAAGTTCTTCATCTCCAAAGTACTCAAGAACTCTTTTTTTGAAAATGTTCAAATTCTTTAAATATAGCTCTCTGTTCTGATTTATATCACCGACAGGAGCGTCTGAAGCCCACAGTAAACGATGTGTATAATCACCTTTCTTTGTATTTTTTAATCTTTCAATTAAATACAAGGTGTCTTCCAGTGTCTCTCCAATCTGGACAAACGAAGAATCCACCCACGAAACATCAGCATATAATGTCGCAGTATCGTTTTCAATTGACTCTACTAAAATCTCAATAGCTCTTTCATGAGAACTTCTCGGTCCTGTTGATAAATGCCCCAGAATAATTGGAACATCAGAAAACTCTTTTGCCTTTTTATAAATCAATTCAGGTGAAGAAAATCTTGATTTGATGTGTCCCGAATGATACAAACAAGGCTTTTTAAACTCCTGCGCAAGCCTCAAGTATTTATCGTACTTTTCACTATCAGCAGGTAGTTTCATACACTCAGGATGAAGTTTAAGTCCGATAAATTCGGGATATTTTTCCAATAAAGAACGAATAACCGTTTCGTTTTCCGCTAAATTTGGCTGACAAACGGCAAGTGCCTTAAGCTTTGGAAATCTTCTCGTAACATCAAGCATATCCATATTGCAATCATATTCGTTTTTAAAATCTAATCCTTCAATACCTTCTAAGTTAGAACAAATTGCAACATCAATATCATCACCCATAATCTTTAACAAAAATTCAGGAGAAAAATCACCCCATGGAGAGTTTTTACCGTAATGCACATGAGAATCAATTATCATAACCGGCTCTCCTTAGTAAAATATATCGCTTTAATTTTCTTCGGCTTAAAGCCTAAATCCAACGATTTGGTCGTAAAACCTTTTGTAATTTCTTCTACAAAATAACTTGAAGATAAGAAATAATAATTTCCTGATGGAAGGGCAATTAAGCTATCACGGCATGCATTAATATATTTTTTACCACAAATATTTGTATTAAGATAAATTCTTTCATTAGGAATATAAGCATCAAGATAAATATCGTATTCATTAAATCTTTTTCCATGATCTAATACAATAATATCATCAGATTTAATATTTTCTTTTAGATAATTAACTATTTGGCGAGAATAAGAATAAGAAATCTCTGTTGGAGTATAGTTAAGCAACGAGATACTCATAAAAACAGCCATTGTCCATTTTAAAGAATTTGTCAACCTGTCATTCATTAATGCAATCATTATCGCAAATGTTGGAAGTAAAAATAAAACTAAACGTCCTTGAATTGCATATTTATGCATTAATGAAGCTAAAATTGTTAACCCTAAAGGTAATAAAAACAGCAGTTTTCTTAAAGAATTATCTCTATAAAAACAATATTTTATACATACAGCAAAAAATACAAAACCCGTTAATGCTGAAAAAAGCTTTCCAACAGCAAATAATTCTCCAAATTTAAACAAAAACCTCAATGGATGACGAAAATCCATAAATCCGTAACAGCCGCTCCAACAATCTATCATATTAGATAAATTAACAGCAAATACAGATTTAAGGCTCAAGAAATAATAAATTATACAGCTGAAAAATACAGGCAAAGCAATTTTAATACAAAGTCTCCAATTTTTTATCAACAAACAAGAAAATCCCGCTGCCAGCACAAAAAATGATGAGTAAGAAAACCATGGAACAACTGCAAATAAAAAGGAATACTGCCATTTATATTTATCTGTAGTCAATAATTTGTAAAAACCTATCAAAATTAATACAGAACACAACAATTCAGTTGAATACTGTTTAAATTGAGCCGAATATGCAACAGCACAGGGGTTAATCACAAAAAAGAATAATGAAATAAGCTTTGCTTTTTTATTGTCTTTGAAAATTAGTTCTACTAAATAATAAAATATTGGTATTATTAAAATTCCTGATATAAATGGAATTACTCTTAAAATAAAATCCCTTGCATAATCACTCTGCGGATTTATAGAATTCAATAGAAATTTCACCATCAAAGTAAAACCAACAGGTGAAGCCTGTAAAATATCCAATCCTCCAAATAACTCTCTGTAGGATTTATTACAAACATTAAAAGCCAAAGCAGCTTCATCACCCCATAAAGATGCATTTTGGATAAATAATACGCATCTTAGGAGAACTCCAATCACAAAAATTGCAACTAATCCATATTTATATAAACGCTCACTCAAAGTAATGTTTACCCCTTCACTGATCTGGTAATAGCTTCTATTATTCGTTTTACACGAACAACTTCAATTCCTTCTATTTTATCCTGAATCTCATTAGCTTCAGGAATAATTATTCTCTTGAACCCGAGTTTTTGAGCTTCGTTAATACGTTTTTCAATATGATTTACCGCTCTAATTTCACCCGACAAACCAATTTCACCAACAATAGCTGTATGAGAATCAAATACAACATCTCTTACACAAGTAATTATCGCTAGTGCAATTCCCAAATCTGCTGCGGGTTCGGACACATCAATCCCGCCGATAACATTAACATAAACATCCTGCTTGGAAAGATTCAATCCGATTCTTTTTTCCAATACAGCAAGAATTTGAAGCACTCTGCTTGTATCAACACCATTTGCGATTCTACGCGGAGCTGGATAAGGAGTTGTACCGACAAGAGCCTGAATCTCAACAAGAAGAGGACGAGTACCTTCGCTTGTTACAATAATAGTACTTCCAGGAGTTTGAGTCTGATTATATTCTTTCAAAAACAATTCAGAAGGATTGATAACTTCTCTTAAACCATTACCGCCCATCTCAAAAATTCCAACTTCCGAAGTATTCCCGAAACGATTTTTTATAGAACGTAAAATTCTATATGTCTTATATTTATCACCCTCAAACTGGATAACCGTATCCACCATGTGCTCAAGAACCTTCGGCCCTGCAATATTACCCTCTTTTGTGACATGCCCGATAACAATAATAGAAATATTATTTGTCTTAGCTAAACCCATTAAAGAATTACAACACTCACGAATCTGGGAAACACTACCTGCCGAACTTTGCACAGTTGACGTATAAATAGCCTGAATACTATCCACAATAACCAAATCTGGCTGCATTTCTTCAATATGTTTTTTTATTAATTCAAAATTGGTCTGGGGGTAAATATAAAGAGTATCTGATTTAACTCCTAATCTCTCAGCACGAAGTTTTATTTGACTTGCAGATTCTTCAGCTGAAATATATAAAACATTTTTACCGTTCTTACAAAGCTCGCCGCTCGTTTGTAAAAGTATTGTAGACTTACCAATCCCAGGATCGCCTGCAATAAGAATCAAAGAACCTTTTACAATACCTCCGCCAAGAACTCTATCAAACTCGGAAATTCCTGTAGTTGTACGGATTTCCGTATTCATTTCAATTTCAGAAAGCTTCATTGGGGGTGTCGTATCAGGAAGAGACGGCATATCCAATATTTTATTTCCGCCGCTGACTTCTTCTATAAAAGAA
Source organism: Candidatus Gastranaerophilales bacterium (assembly GCA_023662705.1). GTDB lineage: Bacteria > Cyanobacteriota > Vampirovibrionia > Gastranaerophilales > Gastranaerophilaceae > CAG-196. The sequence goes on from JAMPIM010000002.1 coordinate 83,758, forward strand.
GCCCAAGCCCCGCATTCAGGACACTTGCCTAAATAACCCGCAGTCTCATATCCACAATTCTGACATACATATTTTGATTTTACTTTTGCCATGACTTAACTAATTCATCGGGATAATTAACTTTTGACCGATTGATAATGCATTAGGATTAGCCATTTTATTAGCTTCCTGAATAGCATCTACTCTTGTCATGTCAAAAGTACCGTAAAATCTTATAATAATACTTTCTAAAGTATCGCCTTCTTTAACAACATATTCTTCATTTGATGCTGCTGCCGCAACTGGTTTTGATGCTGCACTGTCAGCAGGAACAAAAGAGAATTTTCCGGAAGATGCTGCCGGTTTTTTCACAGGAGCAGGCATCATATCGTCTTTTGGAGTAGAAAGGCTAATCAAAAGACTAACAAGAGTTGTTACCGCTAATGTAATAATAACTCCGACAACCACACCTGTAACAAAATAAACCTGAGGTGTTTTTTCATTCTTTTGAGGTTTTACACCAAAAGATTGCCAAAGAACATCAAGTTCTTTTGTTTTACTTTGATTTCTATAAAAATCTTCGTCCTGATGCTGTCTGTTATAGCGTGATAACGCTTCCATCATAGCAACTTTTTCTCTGGTAATATTTGATCTTCTAAGTGTTGAACTTTTCATATAACCTCTTAAATCTGACGGTAATTTTAACCCTATACATGAAAGTTAACACAAAAAGTATATATTCGCAAATTTGTAACAAAATAATGTTACATAATATTAAGCATAAATCCCCACCAGCGCGAACCCACCAGTAACAGAGTCAGTAGAGACCGACCTGTAGTCCAACGCCAAACCGGTAGTCCCGTGAAATGTCGGTCGACCCTTGTTGTAAAAAAAAGAAGCCTTGTTTTTGAGAACAAGGCGCTAAGATAAGTAAGTTTGGGGGAATTAAAATTGTAAGTAAGATAAGATGGTTAAAAAAATCTTTCTTGCCAAATCAGAGCTTAAGCGCTCTAAACCTTGGCTCTTGATATGAATGTCACACGGGACTTCATATCCATTGCGAACAATCGCATTTCGTCAACTAAGATATAAGATTTATCTTCGGCGGGATTCTCATTAATATAGAATTCACGAGAAATTTGTGTAGCCATAGCATTGATATTGTAACTTTCCAATAAAGCCATCTTATACCTCTCTTGTTTAGTTTTTAGACAAATTCAACTAAGCCCTTGCAAAGCGTTGCAGGAATCTTCAGCTCAACCAAGCATGCCAAATTTGTTACATTTTTTCATTTGCTGCTTGTTTTGTTTTGAACTATCTTATTAACTTCGTCTTACTCTTATATAAAGTTTATATAAAATCCCGAATTTCACAAAAGAGCTTCTTTGTTACAAAACTTAACATAATTTTAAAGGATATAACTCGAAACAACAAACATGAAACCCTTTATTTATAAGGATTTCAAAGGCTAATGTAACAAATTGTAAAGAATACTCCAAAAACATTAAAGTTTCTGGAAATTATGCCGATATACATTATATATCATATAAGAGGTGTGTCATGTCGAATTTCACAGTCAATGGAGTTTATAATTACACTAGTGCGAATATCTACTCTTACCTTGGCAGAGTACCATCAAGCTCTACCAAACTTGAGCAGGCTTTCGACGAGTTTAACATTACTCCAACCGGTAAAACCGATGATTTGAAAAAGCTTGATAAGGCTATGTATGCCGAATACTCCGAGCAGGTTCAGAACCAGATTGCCAACCAAAATGGCGAAAAGGTTGTTCCTTGGGCAGGTTTATGCGCACAAATCGGAGTTCAGGCAACGGGTGATTATGAAAAAGACTATGCGGCTTTTAACAATGCAATCAAACTTCTTTCTCAAAGCGCGCTTGATGGGCAAGCAATGACCTACTTTGCAGGACTTAGAAGCGAAGCATCAAGAGTATTCGGACAAGCGAACAAACCCGCAGATGCCCAAGCACCTATTACATTTGAGGTCTACCAAGCACAGTTCCTCAGATAAAATTTTAAGCCGAACCGCTGGTTCGGCTTTTTTGTGCTATATTTAAAGTATGAATATACTCGTTACCGGTGCAACAAAAGGGATTGGAAAAGCAATATATGAAGAGCTCCAAATACTAGGAACTGTTCATACTGCTTCTCGAAGCTCTGCGTCTTGTGTTTGTGACCTTTCAACAATTGAGGGAATGGAAAAACTCGGGAAGTATATTCAGGAAAACAAAATTGATATTCTTATTAATAATGCGGGTGAATATATTTATTCACCAATAGAAATAGTCGGGGTAAATGAAATAGAGCATATTACACGTTTGAATTTTGAAGCTCCTCTTTATTTAATATCAAAGGCTGTTCCTCACATGAAAGAACAGAAATTCGGACGCATTATTAATATCGGCTCAATAAGCGGAGTATTGGGAGAAGCCAATGCAAGTTTGTACTCAGCCACAAAATCAGGGCTTATCGGTGCAGCAAAAGCACTCGCATTAGAACTTGCAGAATACGGAATTACAGTTAACACAATTAACCCGGGATGGGTTGATACGGAATTAGGAAATTCTTCTGCTGAAGACGGAGAATTTACAAAAGAAGAAATAGTAGAATGTATCCCGCAAAGACGTTTTGTTGAGCCTCGGGAAATTGCAGGCATGGTTAAATACCTGATTTCAGAGGAAGCCAAAGGAGTAACGGGACAATCAATAAATTTATGCGCAGGGCTGACTTGCGGATACTAGGAGGAAATATAATGTACACAAAAGCCGAATTATTAGATTTATACAATATGGATTTGGATTCACTTTTAAACGAATCTAAAAAATACTTGAAAGACGAAGTTGAATTTTGTTCAATAATCAACGCCCGCAACGGAAAGTGTTCACAGAACTGCCGTTATTGCGCACAAAGTTCACACTATAACACCGAAATCGAATCATATCCTTTAATGGGGGTAAATGAAGTTATGAAAGCAGCGCACGATAGTGTAAAGAACGGCGCTGACAGAGTTGCAATTGTAACATCAGGTAAAACTCCTGATGAAAGTGATTTTGATACAATGCTTGAAATGATTAAGGCTCTGAATGCTGATGGTATCAAAAGCTGCGCGAGTATCGGAATTCTTAATGATGAACAGGCAAAAAGATTAGCTGAAACAGGTTTGGTAAGATTCCACCACAATATTAACACATGCAAATCTTACCATCCTGAAATCTGTACAACTCATACTTATGAGGACAGAATTAACACCGCAAAATTAGTAAAAAAATACGGCATGGAACTTTGCTGCGGCGTTATCTTAGGCATGGGCGAATCTGTTGAACAGCGAGTAGAAATGGCAATGGAGTTAGCTGAAATCAATCCTGAAAGCATTCCTGTAAACATTCTTACTCCAATTCCAAACACACCTTTTGCAGGTTATATCGATAAGATTGATGAAGAAAATGTTTTAAGAACACTTGCAATATTCAAAATTGCGTGCCCAAATGCTTCTATCCGTATTGCAGGCGGTAAAAAGGCAAGATTATCAGCCGAAACTATAGAAAAAGCTTTCAGATACTGTGCCGATTCTACTATTGTGGGGAATTACCTTACAACAACAGGATTCACGCCTGATGAAGATGAAAAACTTATTAACAAAATCGGGAGAAAACTTAAGAAATGTCACTCTTTAAGCTGTTCTTAATTTTCGTTAAAATCGGAGCAATACTGCTTGGGGGCGGATATGTAATCCTACCTATTATGACAAGCGAGTTTGTAGAAAAAAGAAATCTTGTATCTCACGATGATATGATAGATTATTTTGCACTTTCGCAATCTCTTCCCGGACTTATTGCTGCTAATATTTCAATGTTTATCGGATATAAGCTTAAAGGTAAATTTGGAGCAATTGCTGCAATGGCAGGTATCACGTTTGTTCCGTTCTCATGTATTGTTCTATTAGCTTCCGTACTGAATACACTTGTAAACAACTCTTATGTTCAAGGAGCACTTTGGGGAGTTGGAGTTGCGGTTATTGCATTGATTATGCTGACTGTTCGCGAGATGTGGCAAAAATCGAATAAGAATTGGTATTTTTATATAGTTTTTGTTTTAACTTTAGGAACACTGATAGTATTCAAACTATCACCAATCCAAACAATTTTATTATTTACCATTCTTGGAGTCGGATACAAAAGATTTGCGGAGGTTAGGAAATGATATACCTTCACTTAATTTTAGAATTCTTCAAGATTGGTTTATTCTCTTTTGGCGGCGGGTATGCAACCATTCCGTTTCTTTACCATATATCGGAAGTTTATCACTGGTATTCCTTAGATGAACTCACACAAATGGTTGCCGTTGCGTCAATAACCCCCGGCCCTGTAGGAATAAATGTTGCAACTTATGCAGGATTAAAAAGTGCGGGAATATTGGGGTCACTACTTGCAACAACGGCAGAAATGCTGCCATCATTGTTTTTAGTAATCATTGTTTCAAAATTATTAAAAAAATTCAGCGACAATTTTTATGTTAAATCAATTATTGAAACCTTAAAACCAATAAGCTGTGCACTTTTAACAGCAGTTGCAATCGGACTTTTAAAACCGTCTTTAGGTGATATTAAAGCAATGATTTTACTGGCGTTTTTATTGATTTTAAGCTGGAAATCAAAAAAAGATCCGTTGTTTTATATTATATTATCAGCTGTAATTGGAATAATTATTTCAATACTTCAATAGAATCTATACTAAAACCACCGGAACAATATGTTTTATGAATAATATCAATATATTTAGATTCAGGAGTATTTAAACTTGTTGAATAATTACCATTTATAATATCACGCGCACCCTTAACAGCACTAACCGAATATTTCTTTGCTTTTTCCATCGGTACTTTGCAATCATAACCCATATTTTTAAAACGACAGACTCCATTATTTTGTCCGTATATCTTAAAATATTCATTACTAGCCGGAGTACAAGTGTATAATTTTTGATATACCGGCATCATCATTTTTGCATTATTAGCAATTGCTTCATCAGATATACCCATCATGAAATCGTCTGCAAATACAGAATTACAAGCAAATAATACAATTGCAAATACATATTTTTTCATTTAGGAATCCTTTCTATTTAAAACATTAATCTAAATAATAAAAATCTCTTATTCAACTTTTCTGAGAACTTCTTCAAGTTACCAACTGTTGCAGATGTATCATTCATAATCTGTTTCAAGTTTTCCTTATCACCGTTTCCGTTGACTGTTTCAAGAGCACGGGTAACTTCACACATTGTAATATTCAAATTATCAACAGAGTCGTTAAGTTTCTTCTTAAGATTTTCGTCTTTAGTCATTGAGTTAACAGACGCTGTGATTTCATTAATATTCTTCATAGAAGCATTCAAATCTTCTGCAAACGCTTTTGCATCAACAGAACCAATAATCGGAGTCAATGTTTTTGATAATTTATTAATTGCGTCTGCTGTATCATATAATGCAGGTTTGAAGTTTTCATCAGCTACAATACCGTTAATATTTGTTGCAAGTCTGTTAAAGTTATTAGTTGCATCAGTCATCATCCAAATCATTGCATCCAAGTCATTTTTAGATGTAACAATAAGTTTTTCTGCTTTTTCTAAAGTAGTGGTAGCCTGAGCTGTAAGAGTTTTAAAGTTAGCAACAGACTGAGTTAAATCTGCAATCATCTTATCATTCAATAATTCATTAACAATTCTGTTAGTTTCTGTTAATGATTCAGCAGCTTTGTATTGCAAATCCATAAAATCCGCAATTCTCATCGGTTCAACAACTGTATAAGGAGATGTTTGCAAAGGATATGGAAGAAGTGTTCCGTCTAACGGTTCAATTCTCAATTTTTTAACACCATCAGAAGTAACTATTTTGCCTTTCATAAATTCAGGTAAAATAAGTCCAGGAAGGTTAACAAAGTATTCAACTTTGTAAGCATCTTTTGTTTTAATTGTATCTTTCAATGCATCCGGAACAAGCTTTGCCGACATAATCTGAGACTTTTTAACTTTACCAACATTATAATATTTTTCATCAAGTTTGATTTCTACATCCGCATCAGACGGCAGTAATTCCTGATTAACAACAGGAATATAAACTGGACGCAATCTTGGAGGAGTAATTTCCAGGAATTGTTCCCCGATTAAGCCTGATTGCTGAATTGAAAGCATAGAAGCCTTAGGAATTTTTATATCAGGATTTGTAATAACAAATCTCATTTTTACATAGCTGGTTTCATCTTCCACCACAGGAATAATTTCTTCTACCTGACCAACACGAAGCCCCATCATCTGAACTCCAGAACCAGGTCTCATACCGTTAACATCTTTAAACTGAACCTCAATTCTTTCAGCGGCAGAAAAAGCACGTCCCTTTACCCATAAAACCGTAAACAAAAATATGGACAAAGCTACTATTGTTAATATTCCAACTTTAAAAGATGATGAAAGTTTCATTTATAACCTCATAAGTTTATTTTCATAGGGCCGTCAATAGCGGCATTTACGAATTGTTTTGTATATTCGGTATTTTCCTGACATAAGTCATCAGGTGTTCCTTCAAATACCGCTTTTCCATTATACAACATCAATACAGAATCTGCTGTCCTCCGAATCGTTGACATTTGGTGAGTAACAACGATTGAAGCAGCATTTGTTTCATTCTTTAACCTTACAATATAATCCTCAATCAAGGTAGACGAAATCGGGTCTAGCCCCGCTGTCGGTTCATCGTATAGAATAATTTTGGGCTCTGTAACAATTGCACGCGCAAAACTTACACGTTTCTGCATACCCCCAGAAAGTTCTGACGGAAACTTGTTTTCAATACCTGAAAGACCTACCATTTCAAGTTTTTCGGCAACAATTTTTTCAAGCTCTGCACGTGTATATTTGTTTCTGAGTTCTTTTCTTTCCTGTAAGGCAAAAGAAATATTATCAAATACATTTAATGAATCAAACAAAGCGGAATACTGGAAAACCATAGCAATATCCCCGCCTGTCGTAATAATTTCTCCGCCGTCTTTTTCAATAAGACCGCTTATCAGTTTAAGCACAGTACTTTTACCCGAACCGCTAAAGCCTACAATTGAAAGAATTTTGCCGTCTTCAACCTTGAATGACAAATCATCAATAATAGTTCTTTTATCAAATATTTTTGTAAGATTTTTTACTTCTATACTCATTAATTACCTCTAGTAGAAATATACCGCTGCAAAAAGCAAATCAAGAATTACAATAGCAACAAACGACCATACAACGGCCTTAGTAGTTGCAATCCCGACACCTTTTGCACCGTCTTTGGCACTCATACCGCAAGAACAACTGATGAGCGCAATTGTAAAACCAAAACTTATGGCTTTTAGAATACAAACATTCAAATCGTGCATACTCAATCCAAACCAAACTGAATCAAAATATGCTTTATAAGAAAGTTCCGATGTTATATTAGCAGCAACAGCACCACCCGCAATCCCGAACAGAGATGAAACGATTACAACAAGCGGCATCATCAAAGTTCCTGCAATTATTCTTGGCGTAAAAAGATATTGAACCGGATTAACCTTCAAAACCTTAATCGCATCAATTTGTTCTGTTACTTTCATTGTCGCAATCTCGGAAGCAAGAGATGAGCCTATCATTGAAATAATTGCAAATCCTGCCATCATAGCACCTTCTTCCCTGACTGTCAGAATTGCCATAAGCATACCTACAAAGTTTCCGCCGCCTTGCTTAACCATTTCTCCCGCAACCTGCATTGAAATAATAACGGAAGTCATACCGACAATAGATAAAGTAATCGGCAGAGAAGAAACTCCGAATCGCGAACACTGGTCAACAATTTCTTTAAAAGAAGTATTAAATTTCGCTAATCCTTTAAAGAACTCCCAGCAATAAGCCATAATATCACCCACCGTAGATACAAATTCATATATCTCCGAGGTCAACATCCTTATAAGTTTATAAGTATATGTGGCTTTATAATAGATTTTCATTATGTGTATTATAGCAAAAAAAAGGGAGTTGGTGAACCCGACTCCCTTTTTAACTACTTAGTTGTTTGAATAAACAAACTTATTAAATCATTCAAAGCCGAATATTGTTTCTGATAGCTTTGAGATTGTTTTTCAAGAGTAAGAATTTGTTTCTTGTATTCCTGAATAGATCCCTGACATTCTCTAGCAGAAACCTTCAAGCTTTCCTGAACTTGCTGTGCATCTTGAAGCACGCTCTTCATAGAAATACCTAGAGCTTCCATTGTTTGTTTAATAATCTGAGCACCTGTGTGACGTGAAACACCGCTTGGCAATTGAGAAATAAGCTTTTTCAAAACTGCAATATTTGCAGGCATTTCAAATGATTCAGATGGTGCTTCCATCATAGGTGAAGATACAGGAGCTTCTGCAAACATTGGAGCTTCATCTTCTACATCATCAAAGAAATTTGTTTTTGCAGGCTTAGCAGGTTCTGCAAAAAAGTCATCTTTTGTATCAAAAATTTCGTTATGTACAGGTTCGTCAAAAAGCATAGAATTATTTTCCTCCGCAATATCAATACTTTCAGCTTGTTTTTTTAAAGCTTCAACTATTTTCTTTCCAACACTTTCGTTACTCATTGTTTACTCCCTCGTAAAAATTTTACTGAAATAATTATATGTTAAACATTTTTAAAATCCAACGAAAAACATGATTATTGTTATCTTTCGTAATATAATATAGAAAAATGGAGGGAAGTATGACAAAAGATATCGATTGGAGCAGTTTAGGTTTTGGTTATGTAAAAACCGATTACCGCTATGTTTCAAATTTTAAAGACGGCAAATGGGATGAAGGAACTTTAACAACTGATAATACGGTTACATTACACGAAAGCGCAGGAGTTCTTCAATACGCTCAAACATGTTTTGAAGGAATGAAAGCTTATAGAACCGTTGACGGAAAAGTTGTTTGCTTCCGTCCTGATATGAATGCAAAAAGAATGGCAGACACAGCAAGATATTTGGAAATGCCTGCGTTCCCGGAAGATAGATTTATTGAAGCAGTTGAACAGGTTATTAAAGCAAATATTGATTTTGTTCCGCCTTACGGTTCAGGAGCATCACTATACTTAAGACCTTATATGTTCGGCTCAAACGCTGTTATCGGGGTTAAACCTGCAACAGAATTCCAATTCAGAATTTTTGTTACACCTGTAGGCCCATACTTCAAAGGCGGAGTAAAACCTATTACACTAAGAGTACCTGATTTTGACAGAGCTGCTCCTCACGGAACAGGTCATATTAAAGCAGGTTTGAACTATGCAATGAGCCTTCACGCAATAGTTGATGCACATAATCAAGGCTACAACGAAAACATGTATCTTGACTCTCAAACAAGAACAAAAGTTGAAGAAACTGGCGGGGCTAATATTATATTCGTTACAAAAGATAATACCGTTGTAACTCCAAAATCAAGCACAATCTTACCTTCAATCACTCGTCGTTCGTTGATGTATGTTGCTGAACACTATCTGGGACTAAAAGCTGAAGAACGCGAAGTTTATATGAGCGAAGTTAAAGATTTCAAAGAATGCGCTCTTTGCGGAACCGCAGCAGTTCTTTCTCCTGTAGGAAAAATCGTTGACCACGGAGACGAAATCGCGCTTCCATCAGGAATGAATGATATGGGCGAAATAACCCAAAAACTTTATGATACTTTAACTGGTATTCAAATGGGAAGAATTGAAGCTCCGGAAGGATGGATAAAAGTTATCAGTGAGTAAGTGCAAGAGTTTCAAACCCGCTATAAGTAATAATTCAAAGATTCTAATCCTCGGTTCAATGCCGGGGATTAAATCTCTTGAAGAATCTCAATACTATGCCCATCCGCAAAACCGTTTCTGGAAAGTTATGAGCGTAATATGTAACACAGACTTGCTTTCGCTTGATTACGAAACAAGAATCAAAACTCTTTTAGAAAACAACTTTGCACTCTGGGATGTAATAAAAACCTGCTCAAGAGAAGGAAGTCTTGATTCTGCCATCGAAAACGAAAAACCTAATAATATCAAAGCTCTTCTCAAAAAATACCCGAATATTAAAACAATTTACCTGAATGGGAACAAAGCTTATTCAGCTTTCAAAAAATACTTCCCCGAACTTTTACCCATCTGTATAAAAATGCCTTCCACAAGCCCTGCCAATGCCCGTTTCCAAATGGATGCTCTTTTAAAAGAGTGGTCTTTGTAACAAATTGTTAACAATAAGGCAATTTAATCTTAGCTAAAAACTTTATAAATATAAGGTTAGATATAGGTTA
>JAMPIM010000030.1 GCA_023662705.1 Candidatus Gastranaerophilales bacterium
ATACATAACCTGAAAGGAGTGATGGCTACTAGACTTGGGGAGAGTCACAAATCAAAAAAATATAGAAAAATTATCACAAATTATTATCACAAATTTAACAAAATTATTACTTAATTTAGAAGAGATTTGAGGAGATTTTAAAACAGATTTTTGGGTAGGAGATTATTGGGTTAAAGAAGACTTGTTATTCTAACAAGTCTTTTCTTTTTCCTTTCTTTATAGGAGGAAATGAAGCCGGTTTTCACTTATCATAGTATCATGCCTACTATTAATGAAATTATTAACATCGGATTCAAAAATCATCAGGACGGACATCTGGATGATGCAGAGAATGCTTACAACGAAGCGTTGAAATTGGACTGCGAAAACGCGGAAGTATGCAACCTTATGGGAGTACTTAAGCTCCAGCAGGGCGAGATTGATACTGCTATAGAATGGGTTGAAAAAGCTATTCGAATTAATCCGTGTGAATATTTTTACGAAACATTTTTTCAGGCATGTATAAGAGCTGAACAATATCAAAAAATAGCAGATTGTGAAAAAATTGTTCTGAAAAATTATCCGAAAAGTTTCTCACTTCTTTTCAATCTCGCTTTAGCGTTCAAAAATCTTAAAAAGAATCTTAAATCAATAGAGTTTTACGATAGGGCATTAAAAATTAATCCTGCATCTTATCAGGCATGGTTTAATCTGGCTCACGTTTATAGCGTAGAAGCTCAATGCAAAAATGCGGTTTCCGCACTCAAAATCTGCAAAAAACTTCGTCCCGATGATAAAGATACAGAGTACTTTTTATCAATTGCACTAATGCGTGCAAAAGACTATAACAAAGGTTTAAAATACTTTGAAACACGTCTTTGCCGCGAAACAGCAATTGCACTCCAAAACAAAACTTATCCGAACCTTGCGGCACGTGAAAAACTCTGGCAGGGTGAAAATATCAAGGATAAAACAATCCTTGTTTACTACGAAGCAGGTTATGGCGATGTAATTATGTTTGCGCGTTATTTGCCGCTGCTTAAAAAAAGATGTAAGAAAATTATTTTCTATCCGCAAAAACCGCTTATTCCTTTATTTGAAGAAAGCGGACTCGGCATAGATGAAATAATCGAAGGTTTTATACCTGAGCGCGATTTGGACTTTGATGTACACGCTCCGCTTTTGAGCCTGCCTTATCTCTTGGGGCTCAAAGATGAAGAAGTTTTTGAAGCTTCTGAAGGTTATATTAGGGCGAATGAAAAACTGGTACAAGAATACAAAGAAAAGTATTTCAATAATGATAAATTAAAAATCGGTATTAAATGGCAGGGAAATACTTACTATGACACGGACAGAGTAATCCCGACAGAAGCATTTGCTCCGCTAATCGAAGTTGAAGGAACAAAATTCTATTCATTCCAGACTTTTGAAGGCTCGGAAGAACTTAAAAAACTTGATAAATATGATATTACTGATATTGGTGCAGAATTAATCGATTTTGGACAAACCGCAGCAGCAATAGAAAATCTGGATTTGGTTATCTGCAATGACACATCACTGGCTCACCTTGCAGGCGCAATGGGCAAGCCTTGTATTGTGCTTCTGCCTTACGAGGTCAACTGGAGATGGCATGATGATTTATCAAAATGCGACTGGTATGATAGCATAAAACTATTACGCCAGAAAAAAGCAGGCGATTGGTCAGGTGTGTTTGAAGAAGTGTTGAGTATTTTATTAAAATAAAAAAGGCTGTTTATTAAACAGCCTTTTTTATTTTTATCCTAAACACTCTCTAACAAGTTCGTTAACCGTCTTCGGATTAGCTCTTCCTTTGGTTTCTTTCATTACCTGACCAACGAAGAATCCTAATAAGTTAGTCTTACCGTTCTTGTAAGATTCAACTTCCGCAGGATGCGCTGCAATAATCTTTTCAACGATTTCTTTAATCGCACCTGTATCAGAAATCTGGCTCAAACCTTTCTTTTCAACGATTGCAGAAGCTTTTTCACCGTTAACAATCATATCTTCAACAAGGATTTGTTTACCAATGTTGTTTGAAATTGTTCCTTTTTCAATCAATGTAATCAATTCAGCAAGATTTTCTGCTGTTAATTTTGTTTCATTGATTTCAACTTTAGCTTCTTTTAAGTAAGCAGCGATTTCACCCATAATGAAGTTAACTGCTGTCTTAGGATTAGCACCAAGACTTAAAACTTCGTCAAAGAACAATGCTAAAGGCATTTGTTCAACAATAACAGAAGCGTCGTATTCGCTTAAACCTAAACTCATATATCTTTCGCGTTTTGCTTGAGGAAGCTCAGGCATTTTAGCTCTGATTTCTTCAACCCATTCGCGTGAAATTTCTAAAGGCATTAAATCAGGCTCTGGGAAGTATCTGTAATCGTGAGCGTCTTCTTTTCCTCTCATTGAACGGGTTTCTCTTAAGTTGTCATCCCACAAACGTGTTTCCTGAACAACTTTTCCGCCTTCTTCAACGATTTCGATTTGACGGTCGATTTCGTATTCAATTGCTCTTTGAAGAGCTGAAAAACTGTTTACGTTCTTAATTTCTGCACGAGTTCCGAATTCTTTTGAACCTTTTGGCATAATTGAAATATTAGCGTCACATCTCATAGAACCTTCTTCAAGGTTACCGTCGCAAACACCTAAGTATCTAACAATATTACGAAGTTCTTCCATGTAATTGCGAGCTTCTTCAGATGAGCGCATATCAGGCTCAGAAACGATTTCAAGAAGCGGAGTACCTGCACGGTTAAGGTCAACAAGAGAATAAGTTGAACCATTGATACCTGCCGCACCTGCGTGAACCAGTTTTCCTGCATCTTCTTCTAAGTGAGCACGTGTAATACCGATTCTTTTACCTTTAACATCAATATGACCGTTCAAACAAATAGGCTCATCATATTGAGAAATCTGATACCCTTTCGGAAGATCAGGATAGAAATATTGTTTTCTGTCAAATTTACATCTTGCAGGGATTTCACAGTTAAGTGCAAGCCCTAAAAGAATACCCATATTAACACACTCTTTGTTCAAAACAGGCAACACCCCCGGCATACCTAATGTAATAGGGCTGATTTGTGTGTTTTGCTCGTTACCGAATTCGGTTGAATCAGGCGCGAATATTTTTGATTTGGTCTTTAATTGAGCGTGAACCTCAAGCCCAATAACTACTTCATATTTTTCTCTTAAATCTTCCATGTCTAAACCTCATTAATTATTTTCTTTTATTTTATCATAAACAAGGAAGACAACATACTAAAACCCGTCGAAATAAACTTTCGACGGGTATATTTGGGTAAATATCATTTTGAGTCTTGCTATTTTAAACTGTTGTAAGCTCCCTTTCTTGGAAAAAATCCACTACTGTGTCCATTACATTATCGAAGAAAAAATCTAACTCAGTAGAAATACTCCTTTCTGTTGATTCTAACTTTTCTGATGAGTTAAATCTTGATAACATTTCGTTTTCGATACGCATATTCATAATCCTTTCCTGTGTATATTTTCGAGTCTTGCTTTCTGCTTACATATTCTTTATCGGCATTTTTTTGAAAAACTTTAGGGTTTTACAAATGTTTGTTACAATAATTTACATAATGATATTTTTCAAAAAGTCAAATTTGTATATAATAGACTTATGACTATTAAATCTTGGACCGAATATTTTTTAGACTTAGCAAAAACCTGTTCTTCACGCTCAAACTGCTTAAGAGCACAAGTGGGCGCGGTTATTGTAGGACAGGACAAAAAGATTAAAGCAACAGGTTATAACGGTACTCCATCGGGTGTTGAATCTTGTTACGAACGCGGAGAATGCTACCGCATGAAAAACAATATCCCTTCAGGAACCTGCTACGAAACATGCCGTTCAATCCATGCCGAACAAAACGCAATTATTCAGGCAGGTCAGGACAGATGCACGGGTGCTTCTATGTATATTTACGGTCATAATTTTATCTGTATTCTCTGCAAAAGATTTATTGTTCAATCAGGAATCGTTGATGTGTATTTGAAAAAAGACGATAATTCAGAAGTTGTACATGTTTCTGTTGAAGATATCAAAAAAGAGCTGGAATCAACATTCTAGCACATGATAATCCAGAGGAACTTGCGGGTTAATCTTCCTAAATAAATTGCAAGCAATGAGAACATAATATCGTAAACTATCTGAACCCCGCTTTGTGACGAAATCCAGCTTGCGACAAAATCCATAGGTGTATGGCGCAATACTGAAACAAAAAGCAGGTAAAGCACACCTAATATATGGATTGCAAGCACACCAACAGTTACCCATAACAAAATTCTAAAGAAATCTTTTTTAACTTTTAAAAGAGTTCCAACAAGAATTATTACAGGAATAAACGCTAAAATATACCCGAATCCGTATTCAAATATATAGCTTATACCGCCTCCAAGTGCAAATATCGGGAAAAACATACCAAGCACAATATAGCCTAAAATAGACAATACTCCAAATTTTCTGCCCAAAAGTGCAATAATAAAAAACACCACAGGAATTTGCGGAATATATCTGTAAGTCCTGATTAAATCATGAGCAGGCTCAAACCCTTCCTGCAAAGAAGAAAAGGCTTCCATCCAAACATTTGGATGAGTCAAAGTTACCTGAGTAAATGTTGCAACAATCAAAAACAATATGCAAAGGCAGGTCAAAACAAGAGTTCCAATAGTTACTTTAATCGGTTCTCCTTTGTATTTAAAACTGTTTAATTGTTTTTCTACACGTTTAGACATTTTTTTAGCTTCTCAAACCTACTCTTAAATT
The DNA here is from genome assembly GCA_023662705.1 of Candidatus Gastranaerophilales bacterium. Lineage (GTDB taxonomy): Bacteria > Cyanobacteriota > Vampirovibrionia > Gastranaerophilales > Gastranaerophilaceae > CAG-196. The sequence goes on from JAMPIM010000030.1 coordinate 4,787, forward strand.
TATCGTAAAAAATATTTTCAGTCCACATTATTAACGCATCTTCGTTATTATCCTGATAATACCCTTTTCTTGTACCAAGAGAATTAAATCCGTATTTCGTATAAAGCGCAATCGCAGGAGTATTCGACACTCTAACCTCAAGAGTCAAATACTTGATTCCCTCTTTATAACAATCCTCAAGTATTTTTGTGATTATAGCTTCACCAATATGCTGTCTCTGATGAGATTTTTTGACAGCAATAGTTGTAATATGTCCTTCGTCAATAATATGCCATGTGCCTGCATAACCTACAAGTTCTCCCTCGGAGGTCTTTGCAACGTAATATTTTGCAAGGTTATTAGACATCTCGTCATAAAAAGAAGATTTTGCCCAATGGTGCTCGCCATAAGCTTCTTCTTCGATTTTTACAACCTCTTCAATATCATCAGTTGTCATTTGCTCAATATGAATTACGGACATATACTTTCCCAATCAATATCATCTTCGGTTTCTTCACCCGGCTCTACAATATGGTCACCGTCTTCAAGCATAAGCATCAATGACAAACGAAGCTGCTTTTTGTAGTTTTCAAGAGCTTTTTCTCTTGTTTTTGCACAAAAAGCAAAACTCGGAATCTCTTTGATTTCAATATAATGATAAGGATTTCCGTTAAAATCCAAATCTGTGCCCTCAATCAGAGTCCAATCAAGGTTCATATAGTATTCCAAGTTCTTCTCACTCATCTAAAGACCTTTCATTTAACGGCTGTTTTAACATAATACCTTCTCCTCCGATTACGTTTGCCTGTTTCCCGTTTATATAAAGATATACAGGAGAAGAAGTGTTTGCATTTGCAGTTTTAATAATCTGTTTCACTCTATAATATGTACTTTCGGCACCGCCTCCTGTTTCAAAGTCAGAAGACAGGTCAATAAGAGCATTTCCCGAAGATTCTCTGATTGACAAAACTTTTGTTCCCGCAGGAATTTCGGAAGTGAACCCTTTTGATTTCTCCCAAGGTGATGGTGCTGCAACAAGTTCTTTTATTGCATAAGTAAAACAGGATTTTTCAACACTTGTATCACAGCTTCTGTTAACCGAACGTAAATTACCTGATTTATCAAGAATAAAAATCTTAACCGTTTTTGGCTTCGCCCCCTCCTGAGGTTCTTCATTCTCAACAGGCTCGGGTTTTTCCAAAGGATTGTAAACAGGAGGTTTTTCTTCTCTTCTGCTGTATTCAGGGAGTTTAAAATCTTTGTTAAAGAAAGAAATATAAACATACAAAACAGAAATCAATATAAGAATAAATAAACCTAATTTTTGAGAAAAATTCATTATTCCCCCTTTACAAACATTCTACCATTAATTTGGAAAATATTATCCTCTATTTTTACGTTTTCTATTTTACCATTGCATTTTTTAGCATTAACCAAATCCAGAGTGAACGATAACGGGTCAAGCAGGTTAATAAGATTAGTAACTTTATCAAGCGGAAGGTTTCCATAAGCATTATCTATACCTATATCACGAGCTTTAATAATACCATTTATTACGTTAAAGTTTGTTGAAACCATAAATGTCTTGTTTTTACCAACCGGATTAATAGGGAAATTGTAATCCATAATAATGTAAACTTTGTTATTCTTAATCCTTGCTCTAACATCATTAAGAACAAACAAAGGATATGCTTTTTTGTTAACTTTTTGCAGTGTTTTTTTGTATTCTTTACTTTTTAGAGCATCATTTATTGATTTTTCAGACAAATGCAATTCATAAAAGAATTCCATATCCGATTTTACAACCACAGGGTTAACGGTATAATCAATTCTATTGTATTCGGTTAAAGTTTTGAACTTAAGATAAGGAATCTCAACACCTTCAATAGTAACATTTTTACCTGTCAGTTCAAGGTGTTTAAAAACACCTGCCTTCATACTGGAAAGCGTATAACCTTCAAACTTAACCTTAAATTTAGCACCTGTTTCTTTTTTAAGCGATTTTTTTATTGCTTTTTCTGCAATACACTCAACAATAGGGTTCATTGGTGCTAAATGTTTTTTATTAAGTAAATAATTAGCAGATGTTTTGTCTGCTGCGAAAATTGTTGTTTGGAATAATAAACATCCGATAAGTAATATTAAAACCTTTTTCATCTTTTCTCCTATTTTCCTTCGGAAACACCTTTAAAAAACTCATCCGTAATAAGCTGTGAGTATTTTTTCTTTTCGCTTACAGAAATAACAAGTTTCTCAGAACCGTCAGAGGTTTGAACACTTGCAACAATTCCAGCTAAATCCGAGATTGGGAATTTGTTTGATTTAGCTTCAAATTTTGCATAAGGGATTGTTTTGCCGTAAGCTTGCATTGTCCCGCGTGAAGTAACATTGATTTCTTTGAAAGAAACCGATTGGTATTTAAACTTTTTTACAAGTTCTTCTAATTTTTTATCTAAATTGCTGCTTTTAATATCATCTTGAGTAAGTAAAGCTTTTTTGCCCGAATCCAAAATACACATTCTCTGCCCTGAAGCATTATGTTCTGCAAGAACAGCTCTAAAGCCAAGCAAATTAACAGTATTGTCAATTTGAAATTCTTCATGCAGATTTGAAAAATCACCAAGTTTTTTTGCACTTTCTTCTGCACGCTGCTGAATAAAATTTGTAACATTATTCTTCACAATTTCAACATATTTTTGTCCGCCTATTGCATTAAACCCAATAATAGCAAGAACCAGTAAAATTGCATTAAAAATAATCTTTATTAATCTAAACATAACTTGCACCTTAACTTTATATTATGTACAATTATAACTATGACAAAACCTGAAATCAATTATATAAACAGTGCGGATGTGGATATTAATGAGACTACTGATGTAATGAAACAGTATCTCAATATTAAGAGAGAAAATCCTGACAGTATTCTTTTTTACCGTCTTGGGGATTTTTACGAAACTTTTTTTGAAGATGCAGAACTTCTCTCGCGCGAGTTAGAATTAACTCTTACAGGCCGCGATGCAGGCAAAACATACGGCAGAGTACCTCTTGCAGGAATTCCTTTCAAGGCTGCCGAAAACTATCTGGAAAAACTGGTTGAAAAAGGTTATAAAGTCGCTATCTGCGAACAGTTGGAAGACCCAAAACAAGCAAAAGGACTTGTAAAACGCGGAGTCGTCAGAACAATTACCGCAGGAACTCTGGTTGAAAGCAGGTTTTTAAACCAAACAAGCAACAACTATATTTGTGCGCTTTTTGAAGAAAACGAAAAATGGGGTTTTGCATATACAGATATTTCCACAGGAGAATTTAAAGCTGCAACCCTGAACTATGATGCTGTTTTAACCGAACTTGCAAGGATTCAGCCGTCTGAAATTATTGCTCCCGCTAAAAAACTTAAGCTTGAACCGTTCCAGATTGTTCCTGAAGAAACAGTTGATTTGCCTGATGAAATTACAAAAGTTTATAACTGCGCAAAAGTTCCATCCCGAGTTTTTGAAGAAGATTTTGCTCAGAATAATTTAAAAACAGTTTTAAAAATCAACTCGCTTGATTCTGTCGGATATAAAGATAATCCGCTTGCATACAGAGCTTCGGCAGGTGTATTCGCATACATTTGGGAAAACATGAAAGAAGGATTTCCTAAATTCGAAAGAATAGAATTATACGAACTTTCAGCGTACGTTGCACTTGATGTTAACTCAAGGAAGAACCTTGAATTAACAGAAACCCTGCGTGAAAAAAACAAATACGGCTCGCTTCTCTGGGCAATCGATAAAACCGTGACTAATATGGGCACACGTCTTTTGAAATCATGGATTTGCCAGCCTTTAAAAGATATCAAGCAAATTACCGAACGTCAAAATATTGTTAAATCATTGGTGAATAATAATTCGACAAGAAGTGAAATTGAACGTATTTTGCGTAATATTTATGATATTCAGAGACTTTCAACCCGCGTAAGTAATAATTCCGCTAATCCGAAAGATTTCGTAAGCTTAAAAGCTTCTCTGATGTCATTACCTGAGCTTATCAATACAGCTAAATCAGCCGGTTTAAATGTTTTTGACAATATTGAAACACGACTTCCTGATATCGAACAATATGCTGATTTAATTGATAAAACCATAAATGACGACCCTCCTAATGTAATTAAAGAAGGCGGAGTAATCAAATCAGGAGTTAACAGCAGTCTTGATTATTTAAGAGATTTGCTTACAAACGGCGAAGACTGGTTGAAACGATTTGAAGAAACCGAACGAGAAAAAACAGGAATCCCGACTCTAAAAGTAGGATATAACAGAGTATTCGGCTATTTTATCGAAGTTACCAATTCGAACTTAACTAAAGTTCCCGAAACTTATATCAGAAAACAAACCCTTACAGGTGCAGAAAGATTTATTACGGATTCACTAAAAAAACACGAAGATGAAGTTTTAACAGCACAGGTAAAAGCAAACGATTTGGAATACAAATTGTATTGTGACTTTAGAGATTATTCAAAAGAGTTTGTAACTCTGATTAGAGAAATCGCGCAGGCAGTTGCCGAGCTTGATGTTTACAACTCTTTTGCATCCATTGCTGTTGAGCAGAATTATACTTGTCCTGAAATGGATGAAAGCTCTAATTTTATTATCAAAAACGGAAGACATCCTGTTTTGGAAAAGATACTTCCTTTGGGCGCTTATGTTCCTAACGATTTGGAACTCTCTTGCGAAGAAACCCAGTTGATGATTTTAACAGGGCCTAACATGGCAGGTAAATCAACATTTATGCGCCAGAATGCACTTATTGTAATCCTTGCTCAAATCGGTGCATTTGTACCTGCTGATTATGCAAAAATCGGAGTTGTGGATAAAATCTTTACCCGTGTAGGGGCAAGTGATGATTTAACTCTCGGTAAATCAACATTCATGGTTGAAATGACCGAAACAGCTTATATATTGAACAGCGCAACAGAAAAAAGCTTGATTCTGATAGACGAAATCGGACGCGGAACAAGTACTTATGACGGTGTTGCAATCGCGTGGTCAGTAGCTGAATACATTGCATCTAAAATCGGCGCAAAATGTATTTTTGCAACCCATTACCACGAATTGAACGTAATGACAAAAACTTATCCGCAGATAAAGAGTTTCAGAATCACAATTGCGGAACAGAACGGTGAAATTGAGTTCTTACGCAAAATCGTTCCTGGCGGAGCAAGCAAAAGTTATGGTATTCAGGTTGCAAAAATGGCAGGACTTCCAAACAAAGTTATTGAACGCTCCGAAGAATTGATGAAAAAGCTTCAAAAAGACTTCTCAAAAGACCTTGCAGGCAGAAAGAAAAATAACGACGCTACAGAACTCGAAGCACCGCAGTTGAATCTATTTTAAATCTCGCCAATGAGATCGTATTCGGTTGCATCAACGATTCTAACCATTTCAATATCGCCAGGGACAACATGTTTATCGGTTTTGATATTAACCACCCCGTCGATTTCAGGCGCGTCATATTGCGTGCGGGCAATTACTTCGCCTTCATCAGAATAGCATTCGATGATGCAAGGCAAAAGTTTACCGATAAATTTACGGTTTCTTTCCAACGAGATTGACTGTTGAATTTCCATAAGCTTTTCATAGCGTGCTTTTGCAACCTTCTTTGGAACCTGCGGTTTCATAGAATATGATGGAGTTCCTTTTTCACGTGAATAGCAGAAAACACCCATTCTGTCGAATTTCATATCACGCACAAATTCACAAAGATGTTCAAAATGCTCCTCGGTTTCACCGGGATAACCGACAATAAATGCGGTTCTTACAGATACATCAGGAATCGTATTTCTAATACTTTCAATCATCGGACGATAATCAAATGACGGACGATTCATCAATTTAAGCATTTCAGGATGTGAATGCTGCAATGGAATATCAACATACTTAACCACTTTGTCACATTCTGAAATCGCTTTTAACAAATCATCTTTCATCTGCGTAGGATAAGCATACATTATTCTTATCCAGCCCAAACCTTCGATTTTATTGAGCTCTCTTAAAAGCTCCGGAAGCATAGTTTTTTTGTAAATATCAATTCCGTAACCTGTTGTATCCTGCGCAACGAGAATAATCTCTGTTACGCCTTTTTTAACCATATTTTTTGCTTCCGCAATAATATCTTCCATTTTTCTGGAATGATAATCCCCGCGAAGGTAAGGAATTATACAATATCCGCATCTGTAACTGCATCCGTCTGCAATCTTGATATAAGAACTTGAACCCATCGTAATCTGCTGGCGTTCAACATTTTCAGGGTAAACGTATTCAGGGGTTTCACTAACCTCTGATACAAAACCGCTGTCAATTTGTTTTACAACTTCTATTATTTTAGTAAAATCTGTTGTGCCCACTACAGCTGCAAGTTCAGGAATTTCAGCTTTCAATTCTTCAGGATGTTTTTGTGCAAGACAGCCTGTCACAATAACTTTTTTACCTGCTTCAACCAGTTCCAAAATCGTATGCACGGATTCGCGTTCCGCATCACAGATGAATGAACAGGTATTAACAATTACAATATCTGTTTCATCTTCATTGAGCGTAATTTCATATCCGTTTTGGGCTAAAATACCCAGAATTAATTCTGAATCAACTAAATTTTTTGCACAACCGTGACTAACTAATGCTATCTTTTTCATACGATAAGTTTACCTTTTAATAATCCTATTAGCAAGTTCCCTTGCATAATCCATTTTGAACATCAGATTCAAACCTGTATAAACACTTAAACACATTGCCATAATTACTGCAATTTTTATACCTTCAAACACATATTTTGGAAGTTCAACATTATTATTAAACCATTTTCCTGCAACAAAACATAGAACAAATGTTAGAGCTCCTGCCATAATCATTTTCGCAAAATTCAAAAATAGAGTTTTATAATCAAGTTTAACTTTTTTATGAATAAACAAGCCCAAAAGCGTTGCGTTAAACAATGTTATAAACGAAGTCGAAAGTGTAATACCCGCAATTCCCATATTGAGTTTTATAATCAAAATCCAGTTCAAAAGAGCCTTCAATCCTATAGCAGAAAGCGCAATCAAAAACGGAGTTCTTGAATCATTAAACGCATAATACACTCTCGTAATCGAATCTCTGAACACATACGGTAAAATCGAGAATGATAAGAAACACAAAGCCTCTGTTACCATATAAACCGCATCCGCATTAAACGCACCGCGTTCAAACACCAGTGAAATTCCATCTTTTGCCAGTGTTAAAATCAAAATAATCATCGGAATAGCAGCAAAGAAAAGCACCCCAACCCCTTTGTTGAAATAAGTTTTGATATCTTCGATTTTGCCTTCACCCGCAAGTCTTGAGAAAATCGGAAACAGCGGAACTAAAAACGCTGTAACCAGAATTCCTACAGGGAACTGGAATATTCTGTTAGCAAATACTACCGATGTCCATGCACCTTCTCTCAAAATAGATGCGAAAAACATATCAATATAAATTGTAATCTGCCCCATTGTAGAGCTCAAAACCGCAGGGAAAAGAAGCTCCATTATACTTTTAAAATTCGCATTATTTACTATATCGAAATTCGGGCGGATTCTGTATCCGATTTTTCTAAGCGCAGGAAACTGTAATAATAATTGACAAAGCGCACCAACAGTAGTTGCAAGAGCAAGAACCACACCGTTTTTATCGTTATGAGCCAAAGAAATTGCGACAATTACAACAAGACTCAAAACCATTGGCGAAAGATTCGGCATAATATATCGTTTATGACAAATCAAAAGCCCGTAAAAAATCCCGATAATACCGCCAATAAGAATAATCGGCGACATGATTTTAAAATGCTGAGACGCTAGAGAAATAAGTTCTGGCGAACCTGCCGAAATTATAAGTCCCATAACCTTATCAGCAAAAAGAAATCCGAAGATTGCCAAAGCTGCAAAGAAAACAAATGTTACACTCAAAAATGTATTATACAAACGATTCACTCGTTCATTAATTTCTCCGTTCTCACCAATGAGTTTTGAAAACACAGCAACCGTTGCGCTATGAAACGGCCCGCCGACTCCGCCTAAAATAATTATTGCAAGAGACGGAATTTGAAGCGCATAAAAATACGCGTCAGACACCAAAGTTGCGCCATAAAAATTTGCTACAACCATATCACGGGCAAAACCGATAAACTTGCTTGCAATAGTCACAAGCGCAATGAGCCACGCAGCTTTTAAGACACTCGGAGTTTCATCTCTCATTCTTCTTTACTCCCGTATGGTTCAACCAGTTCGACATAAACATTTGCTTGATAAACTGTAGGATAAAAAACTACAGTATTTTTGCCATCCTCAATATAGCGCGAAATATCAATTTTTGCTTCTTTCTGGAACATTGCTCTTACAATCAAAAGTTCGCGTTTTTTTCCGTTTATCAAAACTTCTAATTTTGGAGGAAGCTGTCCTGTTACAACAATGCTTGCTCTTCCTACTGGCGCCCAGAATTCCTGCTTAATCTCTTCCGCACCAAGTCTTACAGGTTTTGTACCGAGAGAAATCCCCGAATAATAATGTCTCAAAATATTGTAATAAGGCTGATTCAGCTTCGTTGCCATATAACCTGCACCAAACTGGCTCATACCGACACCATGACCAAAACCTCCGCCGTAAGCAATAATATCGGTAACATTGCCATAGTTATCCAGTTTCTTTTCAAAAACAACATTCGCACTCGGCAAAGATATATTATCTTTCTGGAAAACACGTCTTATAACCAGTTCTTTAGAAACTCTGTAGCATCCTTTTGTGGTCAAGATTTCGAGTTCAATAACCTTGCCTGAAGCTCCGCGTTTCATAACTTTGATATCTTTAATTTTTCCTAAATCATCACTTTCTTTAAAAGCAGGAGAAACAAATCCTGTTTTAGACTGCGCAACAAGAGTTTTTTTCAAAACATTTTCTAACTCACCCACAGCCCACTCTTTTTTCCAACGGTAATATGGTGATTCAATATCATACGAAGGTATTTTTTGTGTATAAAAATTTCTGGCTTTTTCTTCCTCTTCAAGAGTCGGAAACTCTTCTTTATCTGGAACTGCAAGCAAATAAGGCTTACTCACGGAAGGAAAAGCCTTTGTTGTCGGGTCAGAAAACGCATAAGCATAACTTTCTGTATAACCGCCTGCTGTAGAACTGTATAATGTCAAAATCAACTCATGATTATGTAATGCAACAATCCCGTCTGTTTCCATAACCGCACGGGTTGCAAGGTCTGCTTCCGTATTTGCGCCAAAATAAACCTGACTTGCTACAGAATCCACTACATTAAACTCGTCATAAGCCTGAGTTCTTGGTGTAAGAACATAATTTCTTGCTGCAACAGCCTGAGCTTTAAGCGCTTCCAAACCAAATCTTACAGGCATTTCGTTCGGCACAACACCTTTTAAATACTCTTCCACATCAACAAGATTAACTACATAAAACCCTTTGTGGTCAGGTTTTTGAACAACCTCAAATGCTCCGTGATAAATTGCAGGAATCCCTTTTCTTTTGAGTCCTCTAATACCCAAAAGCCCAGAAGGACAAACAACAACAAAATCTCTAAGAGTTGCACCGCTATTGTTTACAACAACTTCCATGCCGGTAACGCCGTTTTTGACGGTTATATCCGTATCTGCATTAACGTGGAGCAGTGTTCTGTGAGTTAATTTATCACAAATATCACATTCTGCGGTTCCGTATAAAACAACATTTTGTCTCAAAACATTTTGAAAATTATTATCGGTCAAACCGACTCTTACAAGTCCGTTTTCCTCTGCAAACACAGGCATGCAAAGCAAAAACAAACTAAGCAATAAAGTTACTATTTTATTTCCCAAGTTGTACCTTCTTTAGAATCTTTGAGAATAATTCCAACATTATCCAACGCTATTCTGATTTTATCCGCAACATCCCAGTTCTTTTCAGCACGGGCTTGTTTTCTTTTTTCAATAATTTCTTCCATTGAAGCGAATGTTTCACCCAACTCAGCGCTGATTTCAAGCAGTTTTCCTGCAAGTTCGTCTTCTGAAAGAGTAGCTTTATCAAATGTAAAACCTAAAGTTGTTGCAAGTTTATGCAATAAAGTAAACGCATAAGGAATATCTTTATTAGCCTTATTTGTTAAATCAAACAATACTGCCAACGCTTTTGAAGTATTCAAATCTTCATCCATTGCGTTAACAAATTCTTTGTATTCCTCAAATTGAGTCAAATCTAATGTTTCATCAAGCTTGGTGCGTTTTGCATTGAGCATTCTTTTAACACCGTTAGCTGCTGCAGCCAATGCTTCATCAGAAAACTCAACAGGCATTCTGTAATGGTTTGTCAAGATAAAGAAACGAATTGTATTCGCGTCATAAGTTTTGAGCAAATCATCAATAGTAAGGAAGTTGCCTAATGATTTTGACATTTTTTCTTTATTAATGGTTACAAAACCGTTATGAAGCCAGTAGTTTACGAATTTACATCCGTTTGCACATTCTGATTGCGCAATTTCATTCTCGTGGTGAGGGAAAATCAAATCCGCTCCGCCTGCGTGGATATCAATTGTTTTTCCAAGATGTTTTCTGCTCATTGCAGAACACTCAATATGCCATCCTGGACGACCTACACCCCACGGTGATTTGTATCCGAATTTTTCATCTTTTTTCCAGAGAGCAAAGTCAAGCGGATCTTCCTTCTGGTCGCCGACTTCGATTCTTGCTCCGCTTTCTAACTGGTCAATCGGTTGTTTTGAAAGATAACCGTATTTAGGGAATTGTTTTACTCTGAAATAAACATCACCGTTGGATTCATAAGCAAAACCTTTATTAATCAAATCTTTGTTAATCGCAATCATTTCCCCTAGAGTTTTTGTTGCAAAAGGTTCAATATCAGGTTTAAGGTTATTAAGAGCCTTCATGCTTTCAGAAAACTTGTTATACCAGAAAGTTGAAACCTCTTCGGGAGTTTTGCCTTCCGTATCAGCTTTTTTAAGGATTTTATCGTCAACATCGGTTACGTTACGGCAATAAGTAACATCGTAACCTTTGAATTTCAAATATCTGTATAAAACATCCCACGTAATATAACATCTTGCGTGTCCCAAATGTGCGTTATCATAAACCGTAGGACCGCAAACATACATTTTTACTTTATTAGGTTCAATAGTTTCAAACTGTTCAATTTGATTTGTGTAAGAATTGTGTAATCTCATAAAAAAATAACTCCCTATTTCGTTATGATTTTACAACAAAGGATAAGCACTGTCTATTAGTTTATTAAATAAGTATATTGATATCAAAATCCAAAACTTGTGCAATTTTAACAACAAGAAAAAACTTCGGATGTTGAAGTCCCGATTCTATCAAAGATATTGTCCTTGATGAAACCCCTACTTTTTCAGCCAGATTTTCTTGCGACAAATCATTTTTTATACGCTCGAGTTTAATTAATTTCCCAAGTTTTTTCAAATCTTCAACCATATCATTATATTAAAGTTTCTAAAATTTTTATTCTATGATATAATCCTCATGTTTTATGAACTATACATCATATTACGTGATGTTTAGTTATAAAATCTTTAAAATACAAACTTTAGGAGTAAAAAATGAAAATTAAATTTATTCAAAACATTATTGATTTACTAAAGCAAGCATCAACAATAAAAGAAGAGCTATTTGAATTAAATCTGACAATCAATGCTAATAAACAATATAAGTTTAAAAATATTGAAGACTTTAAAGGAACTGCAATAATAGATGCAAATTCACTACTTGGAAATAATTTGAAATATTTATTTCCTCAATTGAAATTTCTAGAATATAACCAACAAAATTTGAATAATTCAGACAATTATTTTATATGGGGCACACATACTTATTCTAGAAAAATAAATATTGCTAAAAAAGCTATTTTTTATAATAAACCGATTTACACTCTGGAGATGGGATTTCTTTACAGTGCAACAAATTTTCATAATCTAAAAGTTGAAGATAAATATAGAAGCTGTATGTCCTATACAATCGACAGTGTTGTTCCTTATTATGATGCACGTTATGCAAGTAATCTCGAACAAATGCTTAATGACAAAAATCTGATTGTAACCAAGGAACAAAAAGAAAGAGCAAGGAATTGTATAAATAAAATTATTGAAACACATTTAACAAAATACAATCACCAACCAATATTTGAACCGCAAATCGGAAGAAAAGGAGCAAAAAAAGTACTTGTTGTTGACCAGAGTTACGGCGATATGAGTATATCAAAAGGCGGAGGTTCTGATTTTACATTCCCGCAAATGCTGGAATGCGCAATTAAAGAAAACCCTGATGCGGATATCATTGTAAAAACACACCCTGATACAATGACAGGAAGACGCGGAGGATATTTTACAGGATTAAAAGCTCATGATAATATTTATACTCAAACAGAGCCTATTAACCCGATTTCACTAATCAAATATGTTGATAAAGTTTATGTCTGTACAACCCAATTCGGTTTTGAAGCCTTAATGTGCGGAAAAGAAGTACATGTATTTGGAAAGCCGTTTTATTCAGGCTGGGGCTTAACCGTTGATGAGCAGACATGCGAAAGAAGAACAAATACAAGGAGTCTGGAAGAAATTTTTTATATTACATATATTCTTTACTCTCATTATATCAATCCTGAAACAAAACAAAAATGTGAGTTAGAAGAAGCAATGGAATATTTGCTTGGTTTAAGAGAAGAGTATTTTAACAAATACCTCACAAAATAAATCGTGGTAAAATTAAAACCATGGATTATATTAATACAATAAAAACTTTAACCTCAAAAGGCCGATTCTATATTGATTTAGGCTTAGACAGAATCGAATCAGCTCTCGAAAAACTCGGCAACCCTCAGGATGATTTAAAATTTATCCATGTGGCGGGAACAAACGGTAAAGGTTCAACCTGTGCAATGCTTGATTCAATATTGCGCGAAGGCGGCTATAAAACAGGGTTATACACAAGTCCACATATTTTTGAATACACGGAAAGAATCAAAATAAACGGAATCGAAATCTCTCAGGAAGAGTTTGCAGAACTTTTTGAAGAAATCGAAAAAACAGAAATTCATTTAACCGAGTTTGAAATCTTAACTGTCATAGCTTTTTTGTATTTCAAAAAACAAAATGTAGAAATAGTTATCCTCGAAACAGGCATGGGCGGAAGGTTAGACGCAACCAATGTTATTAAAGAAAATTTGTGCTCGATAATTACCCAAATCGATTTAGACCACACAGACCGATTAGGAAAAACAAAAGACGAAATCGCGTTTGAAAAAGCAGGCATTATTAAACCAAACTGTCCTGTTATAACTTCTATGGGTTATGAAGCAATCCGAGATAAGGCAGATGAAGTTGATTCAATGTTTATCATGACTTCGCCTTTTGTACCGCAGGATTTTGTTGAAGCACTTGCTCTGAAAGGGTTACACCAGATTGAAAACCTTGCGCTTGTCTTGAGCGCTATAAATTACCTTTTCAAAGATATTGACGAAAACACAATCAAACGCGGATTAATGAAAGTCAAAAACCCTTGCAGATTTGAGTATATTAAGGATAAAAACTTAATCATAGATGCTTCGCATAACCCGAACGGAATCAAAGCTTTACGCGAAAATCTCGATTACTTTTATCCTAACCAAAAACGCAGATTTATTTTCGGTTGTCTTAAAACCAAAGATTATGCAAAAATGATGCAAATACTTTTTCAAGATGGCGATGAAGTTTATCTGAACGAATTCGACTACAAAGATGCCTGCACCTATGAAGAGCTTGCAGAAAAATGTCCGATTGCAGCAAAACCATACAACGGAGAAGAATTAACAACAGACAAACTCAATATTATTTGCGGCTCGTTCTATATGATATCAGGTATTAAGATATATTAACTTTCATGTTGTCTAGAAATCCCCTTTTTGTTACGATTTAAGCATAGGGGGTGTATATGAGAATTAATCCAATCAATACAAATCAAGTTTCTTACAAAGGTAAAATAGGAAATACAGGAGCTTTAGCTATGAAGAAAGAATTAATATTTTTAGGACCGCCGGCATGTGGAAAAGGCACTCAGACAAACAGATTATCTGAATACTTAGGACTTCCGCATATTGATACAGGTTCTCTCTTGAGAGCAGAAATCGCAAAAGAAAGCGAAGAAGGCAAAACCGCAAAATCATTCATTGATAAAGGCTTGCTTGTACCTGTAACATTAGTTGCAAAAATTATTAAAAACAAACTTGCAAGCAAAGAATGTGAAAACGGTTATGTTCTTGACGGTTTCCCAAGAAGCCTTGAACAAGCTCAACAGCTTGAAGAAATCAATAAAGAAGTAGATGCAGAAAAAGATGCTTCTTTCAAAGCTATCTATTTTGATATTGACCCGCAAATCCTTCTTGAAAGAATTATCTACCGCCAATCTTGCCCTCAATGCGGCGAAATTTATAACAAGAAATTTAAACCTTCAAAAGTTGAAGATGAATGTGACAAATGCCACGTACCATTGAAAACAAGAGCCGATGACAATGCAGAAGTTGCAAAATCTCGTTTTGATACATATTTTGAACAAACAGCTCCGCTCGTTGAATTCTATGAAAACAAAGGTGTTTTAACAAAACTTGATGCAATGGGTTCAATTGAAGAAGTTTGGCAAAGACTTTTAAAAATTATTAACCAATAGTTGACTTTTAACAGTCTATCCTTAAAAAAATATCATCTAAACGGATGATATTTTTTTTATACAGTAAAGAAACACCCTAAAATACCGATAATACTTAAGGAAGGACGGTAAAATTGTTTAACACAATGAACACAGTACGCCCGCGCCCTTATCCGCAGAGAGGGACAGGCAACTATAACGCAGGTAATACAGGTACTGATGCAGATGGTCATAACCAGAACGGTCAAGAGCAACAGCAGCAGCACCGCGAAGTAGTTGCACGCGGAAGAGCGGAAGATGTTCAGCAGCCTCAAGGTCAACCAAGACAGGCAATTTATTCTCCTGCTGTCAATGCTTACTCACAAAAATCAGCCTTCCCTAACCAAACATCTCCTATGCAAGGTGCTTCATATCCTATGCAGGGACATCAGATTAATCCACAGCAATATCAGGCTGCACAGACAGGGTATCAACCAATTCCACAGCAGGCGCAAGAAACAGCACCTGTTCAAAAACCTGCTCAACGCAGCAACAAAATTAATATTGCCCAGATTTTAAAAGATTTCAGAAACACAATCAAAGCAATTGCAACTCCGCCTGAAATCGAAGAAGATGTTAATCACTACTTAAAAATCGTTGAAGAACAGGTACGTGAACCTAAACCGCAAGTAAATTTAATCCAGAGCAATTTAAAAATTGCAGCCTCTTTGCTGGACAAATATATTTCAGAAACGCTTAAAAAAGAGTCTAAAGTTGTTCAAAACTGGCTTGATGCTTTGTTCTTGCAAAGAATCAACTACAGCTATGATGCTGAAGATATTAATCCAAGCTTCCTTGTAAGATTCCCTGAAGATAACAAAAAACAGCCTGAACCCGAACAACCTAAACAGGAAGAAATTGTCGAAGAACCTCAGCCTGCTGCCGAAATCGAAGACTATGAACCTGAAACTCTTGAAATCGAATACACTCAGGCTCAGGAAAAAATTTCAACAAAACCAAATATTACCATCATTCCACAAGATACAAGATTAAAATCTTTGTTTATGGAAGCAAAAAAACAAGCTTTTTCTAACAATCCGCAAAAAGCAATGGCTATGTTTAAAGAAGCTTTCAACCGTGCAGGCGAAATCAAAGATAACGAAACCCAATCAAGAATTTGTCTTGAAATCGGAAAAATCTATGATGACAATGATTTCGTTGTACAAGCTTTGAACAGCTACAACAAATCACTTCAATACACAACAGATACAAATGTTAAATCAAAAGCGCATTACTCAATGGCTCAGATTTATGATGACGTAAATCAGGTCGGCGCAGCACTTGAACACTACATTACATCAATTTCTTATGCAGGAAAAACTGATGACTTAATCGGACAATCAGATTCTTTAACAAGAGTTGCAAACATTTTCACAGACAAATATGATGAAACAAACGCATTTGATTACTATGAAGTAGCGCGGAAACTTGTTGAACAAACAGGCGATAACAATATGAAAGGTTATGTACTTTCAAACACCGCTGATGCTTGCGTTCAGTTCCGTAAAAACGACAAAGCTTTGAAATACTACGCAGAAGCTGTTAAGAATTACGAAACAACAAATGCGCTTGAAGAAATTGCTGAAAACTACAAATCAGCAGCAGAATTAATGATTGAATTCAACAGCCCTAATAAAGCAAAATCTTTATTGAAAAAAGCATTAGTAAATGCAGTCAAGACAAAGAATGAAGATTTGATTTCAGAGATTAATCTCTTATTGGCAAGTGTTGCATAATTTTATGCTAAAATTAAGTCATGAACAAAATAATTATTTCACCGTCAATATTATCTGCTGATTTTATGAATCTTGAATCCGAAATCAAAGCTGTGCAAAACGCAGGCGCTGAATGGGTTCATGTTGATGTTATGGACGGACATTTTGTTCCTAATATTTCAATCGGTGTACCTGTCGTCAAATCCATCCGCAAAAAAACAAACATGTTTTTGGATACGCATTTGATGATTGAGAATCCTGAAAAATACATAGAAGCCTTTGCGAACGCAGGTTCTGATTTAATAACATTCCACCTCGAAGCAGCAGAAAACCCTAAAGAAGTAATTGATTTAATTAAATCTTTTAGTAAAAAAGTCGGTATTTCGATTAAACCAAACACTCCTGTTGAAGATATTTTGCCTTATCTCAATGAAATTGATTTAGTTCTTGTTATGACAGTAGAACCGGGGTTTGGCGGTCAGGAATTTATGCACGATTGTGCAATGAAAATCCCTGTGATTAAACAAAATGCACCTGAAAATTTGATTATACAGGTTGATGGCGGAATAAACAATTTAACCGCAAAAATCTGCACTTCTTTAGGCGCAAACTCACTTGTTGCAGGCAGCTATATTTACGGAAACAGCGATTATAAAAAAGCTGTCGAAAGCCTGTTTTAGATATTAATAAACCGAAAGAATTCTTTTAAAAATCCCTTTACTCCGTCCTGCCAGGCATGAGAAACCCCTTTGTAGTATGGTTTATACTCCTCAATAATATTCTTAGGCAAATCTTTACCTGCACTTAAAGTTTGTGCAAGGAATTCCAGATATTCATCCTGAGCCTCACGATACTCGATATCCATATAGCGCATATCCTCATCCGCCGCATAATGTACAAGTGCGTGGTAAGCGCATTCTATATTCATATCTTTTGTTTCAGGAAAAAGTTTTATTGCGTCACGAACATTTTTTCTTTCGGTCAAAACCGCGTAAATCAATCTTCCTACAAACTTTTTGTTATTTATATCATCGATTTTTAATATCGTGGATTGAGTTTTATATC
>JAMPIM010000031.1 GCA_023662705.1 Candidatus Gastranaerophilales bacterium
AAATCTGGCAAATAATAGTATAATAGAAGGGTACTTTCCAAAGGAGAATGTAGTTAAACAAATGGCGATTAAGCGTTTTAATAAAATGTTATGTGTAATAATGGGACTTTTGATTAGTCTTGTTATCGTAAGCTACTATTTTGTTATTACATGCGAAGTTAAACTAAATGATTTGAGTCGTCAAACAGTTCTTCTGAACAACGAAAATGCAGAGCTTCAAAATAAGCTTGATACCCTGAAATCATTCAACAACGTAGATAAAACTTTAGAAAAAAACAACATGCTCCAGCGTGCAGGACAGGTTATTGAAACTCAGGAAGTTACCGTTGACCCTGATTCATTACCAAAACCTGTTAAGAAAAAAGTATTCAACTATGCAATTGGATTTTAATAAACCGTTTTTTAAACTAGTCTGCGGAGCAGGTAATGAAGACTTTGAATCAGTCAAACGTCTTGTTTATATTTATGCAAAAGCAGGTTGCAGGGTTTTTGATATTTCTGCAAGAAAAGAAATTCTTGAAGCAGCTAAAGAGGGAGTTCGTTTAGCAGAAGTTGATGATGCTCATTTCTGTGTTTCTGTTGGGATAAAAGGAGACCCGCATATTTCAAAAGCTCAAATAGGTTCGAGCTGTATAAAATGCAAAAATTGTTTCCGTAATTGTCCTAATGATGCGGTCTATTCCTCTATTGTTATTGATGAAAAAAAATGTATCGGATGTGGTACTTGTGCAAAAAAATGTCCTGTCGGCGCAATCAAAATGGTTGATAAAGATGTTAATGTGCGTGAAGTTTTGCCTTATATGACAGAAAACGGGGTTGAGATTCTGGAACTTCATATAATGGGACATGATAAGAGGGATTTGGAATCAAAATGGAAGGTTATTAATGAATGCAGGCCAAAGCTTGCTTCCATTTGTATTGATAGAGAAAACTTTGGAAATAAGGAAGTTCTGGCTCGTATCAACGAGATGATACAAGACCGCTTGCCTTATACAACCATTATACAAGCTGATGGAATCCCGATGAGCGGTGCGGATGATACTTATAAAACAACGCTTCAGGCTGTTGCTATGGCGGAGATTATTCAGAATGCAAATTTACCTGTCTATATTGTTGTTTCAGGCGGAACAAATTCTAAGACAGCAGAGCTATGCAGACAGTGTGATATAAATTATCACGGAATTGCAATCGGTTCATGGGCAAGAAAGATTATTAAACAACCACTTTCGGCTTCCGATTTCTGGGAAAATCACGAGGTTCAAAACGAAGCTGTTAAATTAGCGAATAACCTTTTGCTCAGCAATTTTTTTGATAGCACTAATTAAATCTTCTCTTGCAATAGAAATCTTTTTCAAATCCTGCATTGTAAATGTTCCTGCATCCATTTTTGCGTTCATTCCTAAACGCTCAAGAGCATTAAAGTATCCTATTGAAATCATTTCAGCTACATCAGAACCGTTGAAGTTATTGTCTTTCATTTCTGTTATTAATTCCGGAATGGAAACATCTTTATCATAGTTTTTACCTTTGGCATGGATATCATAAATAGCTTCCAGAGCTTTTTCATCAGGCATAGGGATTTCAAGATGTAAACCAAATCTTCCCGATGAAGTCATTGCACCATCCAATAAATCTTTTCTGTTTGTTGCTGCAATAACAAAAGATATTACATTTGATTTTTCCAAATCACTCATACATCCGAGGAATTGGTTTACGACAGAGTCATCATGAACTGATTGTTGAGAACCTTGTCTTGTTTTTGCAATTGAATCAAATTCATCTATAAATAAAATACTCGGTTCTTCCATTATTTGAGCAAAAGAACTTCTTACCATTTTTTCCGATTCACCTACTATTCCGCGTTTGAATTCACTTGCGTTCAAATAACGGTAGTTGAGTCCTGATTCGTTGGCAAGAGCCATGCCTAATAGAGTCTTTCCGCATCTTGGCGGGCCGTATAGAAGAATACCTTTATTAAGTCTTATGTTCTCAAATACCTGAGGATATTTTGCAGGACGGATTACAAATTTTCTCAACTCTGCAATCGTATCATCAAGTCCGCCTACATCAGCAAAGGTTATAATTTTCTTTTTATCAACTTTCTTTTGCGAGGTTGGTTTTGCAGTAAGAGCTGTTATCATAGTTCTGTTCAAAGATGAAATCGCTCCTTGATTTTCGCTTGCGGTTCTTAGTTCAAGATTCTTAGCTGCATAATTCGGGCTATATTTATATGGAGGATGGAAAATAAATTTATTTTTGTTGTCGTCCCAAACCATTTCTCCAGTTTCAATTACAGCTCCTTTTTCCAGTTCTCGAATCTCTCCTACCGGTATAAAATGTTTTTTTGAATCTAATTCTTCTTTCGGTTTTTTTACTGTTAAATTCCAGAATGGTCCCAGATTCATTACATAATATTTGTCTCCTTTTTTGAATACAGCAAAGCTTGCATGCAAACTGCGATTGCCTTGTAATTCTTTATCTTGAACCGTAAGTGTGTATTTTTTTAGAACAGGAATATCAATTCTTTCTGCAAAAGTTTTAAGTTTATTATTTGTTTCTTCTGCTTTTTCATCATCTGTTACAACTAAGATTGAATTATCATCAAGAGCTTCCATACCGTGATCAAATCGTTCGGATAAACTCGCGCTGAACAAACCATGGAATGCTATATTATTTGCAGCAGCAACATCTCTTGCAGATTTATCCGTTTGGATTGGTTCTACAGGAGATGTTGTTTTATATGTTTTATTATTTATATGAGCTAAGTTAGCCCCAATTGCCTGTACTCTCATTTTCCCCGTGTTTTTTTATTTTGCTATTATTGATAAATTTTGTCCTTCTTGCGGTAATTCGACTTTTTTGTATGGATTTGAAACAATGTTATACTGCTTATTAATTTGTCTTGAGTTTCCTCTGAAAGCAAGTTTTTTGGCAGTGTGTTTAAGAACCATAACACCGTTTCTTAAAGTATCTTTATTTAATGCGATGTAAGAACCTTCTTTAACTTTCAAACCGCGTCCGATACATTTTCCTTCTTTATCAAATAAATCTGATATAACGTAAGTTGCTTTATCTTTGCCATTGGTGTTAAAGAACTCTAAACCTATAGGAAGAGATAAGCCTGCACCTAACATAATGTAATCGATACCGTGGTCATTTTGATGAGGCATTGCTCTGTTGTTTGTGTTCACTCCTGTTGCATCAAATACTGATACGCTCATATTTCCGTAGCCGTCCTGCATCATAATGGCAGGAACATCGCCGTTTGAAGTTGACGCTCTGTAAGGAGTTCCGTTATTAAGAGCTTCTCCGCCGTCTGTTCTGATAGCGATTGCTTCCATAAACATATCAAGAATTTCTTTTCTGTATTCTTTTAGAGGGCCTTCTTCCAACTCAGACCAAGGAATAGCGTTTCTGTTTTGAAGATAAATATTTTTAGCTTTTTCATCAAAACCTAAAGCGCCTAACATATCTCTGGCAAACAGAGTCGGGATTCCCGGTAGTGCTGATAAGAAAGAAGCGTACATAACAGCTTTTTTAACAGCAGGTTCTGTTGTTCTGCGGAATAGGTCTGCAAGAATTGCATCGTGGTCTTCAAAATACTGACCTGCTTGAAGTTTACCGTCTTTGCTTGCAAGGTATTCAGCTTCTGCAAGAATCATTTTGATTACTGTTTCAAAGTCTTTTGCTGCATAACCGTTTTTCTTCATTGAAATATCAGAATCTTCTTCAAATGGAAGCTGAGTTTGTTTTTCTCTTATATATGCTGCATTGTATTGTTTAACGTAATCGCGTTGAGCACGTTTTAGTTTGTTTGCAGTGTCTGTATCTACATTGTGGTCGAATGCTTCATAGAATGCATCTCTGATAGCGCCTGCAATTAACACAGTGTATAAACTGTATTGAGATAAATCGGTTTCATTACAAGTATCTGAATCTCCTTGTAACATTAACTTGATACGGTCAATATTATCTTTTGACTGAGGATTCTTGTCACCAAAATACCAGTCGATTTTTTCTTCTGCTTTTTGAATAATGCTGTAATATGTTTCTGATGAAACATCAATTCCTGCTGTATGAAGCATTTCTTCTACTGCACCTTCAATGCTTGAAATCGGTTTGATACCGTCAAATGCAAGTTTGAATTCAGGACCTTCACCAAGGTGGTTTCCGTTAGTCAAATTAGCGATTGCTTTTCTTAAATATTGTTTTCTTTCTTCACTAATTCCTGATTCGTTAACACAGTCGCGCATTAATTTGCTCATTGCTGCTGCCTTTGAGCTTGCGAGTCTGTAGTAGTTAGAATCGTGAAGGAAGAATTTTGCTTCCAACGGTAATGATTTGTTGTCATCAACATTTGTAAGAAGTCTCATTGCAACTTCTTTTGCCCAGTCTGTGGTTTGCATATTCGCATTGAACAACGGAATATCAAGTGCCATACCGTGCATTACACTCGGTTTATCGTGGTTATCTGCAAATGTCCATAAGTTTCTTATAAAATCAACACCTCTTGAATTTATGATATTTTGGAAATTGTTCATAAATCCTGCCATGTTTCCTGTGCTGCCGCCAACAAAATCAGGTGAGAATACTTTTAACAAATCTGTGAATGTATAAGAGTAGCCTGCTTCTGATGTGATTCCTGTCTGCAAGTAGAATTGAGTCATAGCTTCAGGAACTGATTTGTATTTGTTTCCGATATCAACTCTGTTTCCATAAAGACTAACTTTATCGCCGAAAATTGATTGCATAAGCTCTTCAACGTCAGTGATTTCAGCAACAATGTATGAGTGCGGATTTTCTTTCTTAACCGCTTGAACGAATTTTGACCAGAAATCAATTACCTGATCCCAAGCTTGGTCAAATGTTAAATCACCGTTTCTTACAGCGTCCATATCAATAACGTCTTTTGCAGCGTCCAATCTCCAGTCTAAACCGAGAGACGCTTTGTTAACGATAGCTTCTGCTAATCTAAAGCTGTTAACGTCTGTGCCTGCGATTCTTTTTGAAATAGATTCTGCAACAAATGCTACATCTTTATCGCTCAAAGCTCTAAGACCGTGTTCCATAATTTTTCTTAATTCAGCTGCTTCATCAGCAGGGTTATGTGCACGAATTCCTAAAGATTTGATTGTAGTGTTTTCTTTTAGTTTTTCGTAGTCGTAAGTTATTGTGCCGTCTTCAAAAGTCCAAGCTTCTGTATTTTCACCGCCGACTGCTTTTAATAAAGCATATTTTGCGATATCCTGACCCATTAATTCGATAACGTATTCTCCGTATGGAGTGTATTTGCCCTCTTCATCAATAAGTTTTTCGTTTGATGTTTCGTTAACTTTTTGGATGATTTGGTCTGCAAAATTCTTTAATTCATTTTTGTAAATATTATTCATTCTCATATAGTTTTCTGAATAAGTTTCAACTAAATGAGGTTCACCTTTTTGCATTAATTCAAATCTTGAAAGTCCGATTGTTTCAGGACTTGTTGCTCTGTTTGAGAAGAATGAAGTTGAAAGAATTCCAACAGTGTTTTCTCCAAATTCAAGAGAATCAAGAGGAAGAGACATTAAAGCTTTTACTGTAACATCATCTTTTTCCATAATTCCTTTTGGAGCAAGTCTATAGTATTCTTCAAGAGTGTTTGCAATTGCATCTTCGCTTAAGCTTGCTTCCTGAGGAAGAGCGCCTTTTTCAATCAGGGCATCGATAGCTTCTTTTGATGCAGCATTTTGAAGTGTTTGAGCTGTATAAAGGGTTTGGATATTTTTAGATTTACCGGTCCAGTATCTTGCAGCTTGAAGCGCTAAATCCTGAACTTCGTAAGAACCTCTTTCGGTCATTTTTTGTTCGTAATCTCTTTGAGAACGGTCTACGATTGATTTAAGGATTTTTTCATCATAGCCTGAAATATGGTAATTCATTTTTACCATATCTGTGTTAGCATCCCAGGTTACAAATCCGCCGTCAGTTTTCTTGATGAATTTGAAATTAGAGAACTGAGCTACTAGTAATGTACCTTCCGGTGAGTTTTGAACAATCGGAGTATCATTACCTTTGTTGAAATCTCTAAGTGTTTCAAGACGTTTTGTGTATTCGTTAGGATTAACTTCAAATACATAACTGATTACTGTGTCGTCGTGTGAATTGATATCAAGAGGAGTGCCTGATTTCAATTTTTTGTATGTATCGATTGGTTTGCTTAAATCTGCTGCCTGTTCATCAGTTACTTGAGAGCCGTCATAAATCTGGATTAATGTTTCTTTGTTAGAATCATAAGCAGGGTTTGTTTCTACTTTGCCTGTTTCAGGGTTATAAATTGAAGGAGCGTTTATAACCTTGTGTCTTAAATTTTCTGCGTGTTTAGGAACAACACCATAGCCTAAAGGAGCATCTTTAAGTCCTGTCATTCTAAACCAGTAGTAAGTTTGAGGGTTTTTGTCAGCCCATCTTACCGCATATTGGAAATGGATACCTTCCAAACCTTCTGATGTGAAAGTTCCGTCATATACGAATTTTTTACCGTGTTGGAACATCTTTTTCATAAAGTTTGCATAGTTTTCAGCAGAACCCATTGCTGAATCAATCTGCATATTGTTTTTGTTCCAGTAACGGAATGCAGAACGGTTATCACCGCCTGCAACAGGAGTTGAGAATAAAACTTTTACATCTTTTAAAATCTTAGGGCCGCTTTCGCTTTTTAGAGCATCAAGTTCGTATTCGTAACCTGCAAGGCTTCCGCCCATTGCGTTAGCAAAGTTTCTGATAATGCCTTCTGAAGCTTTTTGTCTTTCAGGGTCGTAGATTACTTTTCCTGTTTTTGAATCATAATAAGCACCGGGTCTGTGTAAATCAGGCATGCTTAAAACACCCGGGCCTTGTACCATTGGAGTTGTACCGCGTGTTGTAACAATAGTAAGTCCGTCTTCCTGAATACCTGTATCAAGGAGTGTTTGGTGTCCCGGTTGGATTATTTTGTATGCAAAAACTTCGTCAGCACGTAAATCTGCCATGTCGCGAAGGTTAACTCTTACGCCGTTTTCAGAAAGGTCATAAGTTCCTACAGGCTTGTCAGTGATAACTTCGTAGCCTGTTGCTCTTTGCGGATTCTTTTTAACATTATAGAATTGAACCTGATAATGATCCTGATTAAAGTTATATGGGTAATTGAAGCGCATAACCTGTCTTCCGACGTTATCTACTTCATGCTGATATCCCTTAAAAACCTGTTGATTTTTGTTATTAATCCCAATTTTGTTTACAAACACGACCGTTACTCCTTCATACATATATAAAAAAATCGGAAAGATTTTTTTTGCGTTTTATTCAGCAGAATGAATAAACATTTTACAAAAATTAATATTGTACATAATACACATAATTATTGAAATTTCGACAAGTCAATATTAAAACAAAAATGGTTAATAATCAACTACAAAGAGTGCATTTTCTCAAATATTCCCTTGCGTTGAACCCAAATTTCGAGTTCCAATTTGTTACCTTCTTCAATAAGGATGTTTTTTAAATCTTTAAAATTAACATTTGCGTTTGTAATATCTCCGAGCATAAACATTACAAAATGACCTTGCATAAGGGTTTGTTTAATATCTTCGATATTTACGTTATGTTTTGCAAGAAGCGTTGAAACTGCTGCTACAATACCTGTTTTGTCTGTTCCTGAAACTGTTATAATAATTTTATTTTCGTCCATTTTTCTTCCTTTTTTGTTTTTATTATAACATATTTATATGAAAGATTTTGTTGTTAAAGAAATTGTTGCGCATGATATGGTATCGGAGCTTGCTAAAATCGGGTTCGATTCTGCTTATAAGTTCAAAGCTTCTGATAAATACAGATACAAAAACTTGAAAATTTTTGGTCTAACTCCTGCTGAAGCAAATATTCTTAAACAAACTGCGCTTATCTGCGGTGCGGATTGCGCTGTTCACCGCGAAGTTATTACGGGAAAAGTTGAGTTATCAAATGCAATTTTGGGCGGAAGTTTTTCCGAATTGAAAAAGATTGCGGAAAAGTTGAAGAAACAGCCGTTTTCATTGGGTGTTCTCGGAGATAAAATTCTAGAGCAATTATCTTTAACAAATCAAAAAACAAAATTAGTCGGGATTTTGAATGTTACTCCCGATTCCTTTTCTGACGGTGGAAAATATTTTGATAATAAAAGTGCCTGTGAACATTTATATCAGCTGATTGAAGATGGTGCGGATATTATTGATATCGGAGCAGAGAGTACAAAACCTTTTGCAGAAGCTGTTTCTGCTGATGTTCAAATTGAGCGTTTATCTTCTGTTTTTCAAGAAATAAAAAACATTGATATTCCGATTAGTGTTGATACCAGAAATTCTAAAGTTGCACGATTTGCTCTTGAAGCGGGAGCAAAAATCATCAATGACGTCTCAGGCATGGACTTTGACCCTTTGATAGCAGATGTAGCAGCGGAGTATGGTGCAGAACTTATTATTCAGCATTCCTGCGGGAATACGGAAAACAAACCTGTTTATAACGATGTGGTGGAAGATGTTTATTTGAGCCTTCTTCAAAAATCAGAGTTTGCAAAATCAAGAGGAGTTAAAAATATTATTCTTGATGTTGGTATCGGGTTTGGAAAAACACGCGAAGATAATTTTAAATTATTAGACAGAATAGAAGAATTTCATTCTCTTAATTTGCCTCTGATGGTAGGAATTTCCAGAAAATCGCTTCTTGGTATTCAAGAAAATAACAATGATTTGAAAGATGCCTTGACTCTTGCTCTCTCTTATCCTTTGATACAAAAAGGAGTCGAGTATTTAAGAGTGCATAATGTGAAACTGCATAAACAATTACTCAACTCGGTATATTAATATCTGCCTTACCGGCTAATTTTTATTTTTAGATTATCGGTTAGTATAAAAATGTAGCCAGTTAGGAATAGACGCATGAGTGTTGCAAAAGATTTGTTGTTTATTATTGTACTTTTGATTCTGTTTTTTGTATTAAGAAAAAACATTTCTTTAAAATCAGAACTTTTTAATCAAAGAGAAAATTTTATTAAAACCTTGAGTCATGATTTAAGGGTTTCAACTCTGGCTCAAATCCGAGGTTTGGATTTGCTGAAGAACAAATATAATATTGAATTAATCTCTGATGTGGAAGAGTCTTGCAAATATTCTCTTGATATGATTAATATGCTCTTAAGTACTTATCGTTATGATAACGGAGAGCAGGTTTTGAACCGTGAAATTTTTAATTTTTCGGATTCGGTTTCAACATGTTCTTCAAAACTTTGTAATATTACCGAAGAAAAAGGGATTCGTTTTTATTATTCAATGAATTCTTCCGAGCCGATTTGGGCTGATAAAACTGAGATTGAGAAAGTTTTGTATTATTTGTTATCGACTGCCGTATTTTATTCGGAAAAGAATAATACTATTGCAATTTCTTCTCAAAAAGCCGGAGGTGATTTAGAGGTAACTGTTACATACTCGGGAAAACCTTTGTCGGATGAAGAATGCAGGCGAATGTTTTCTAATAATCCAAGATTTTCTACGGTCGGGCATGGGATAAAAATGTATATGTGCAAAAAGATTATAGAATTCCATGGCGGAACAATCGGGGTAAATAATTTGCAGGGCAAAATTAATTCTTTTACATTTACAATTCCTGAAAAGAAAAATGCTTCAATGCTTAATTACAGCCGTTTAGGTTATAAAAAGTTTATTATATATTGTAAATAATCTTAATAATAATTTGTAAAAAGACTAGAAAATTTCAGAAAAAATGTTAATATGTGATTAAGGGTATGTTCTTAGAGTGGAAATTAATTAAAGGATTATTTGTAAACTTTTTTTAACCAACTTCTCAAATTAGTCAATTATAAACATTCAGGTGTTTTAAATTGGCAACTCGGACAAAAAAGGTAATTAGTGTGAACAAAAAACAAGCTGTTAATAACAATGAGAATCTAAAAAATCAGAGTGCTTTAAAGCCGGTTTCTTCTCCGATTTCTCAGGGGAAATTGGTGTCTAAAGTTAATGCGTTGACAAATAATTCTGCTGTAAATCAGCTGTTGAATCCGCAGAATATGATTTTTAACAATGAAAAATCTTTGACTCTTAATTATAAATATGTAATTGATAGTCTTGTGAATATTTCAGATATTGCAAATGCTGCTGATTTTTATAACAAAGTTTATTCTTTAATTACGCAGAATATTGATTCAGCATTTTTTGCAATCGGTTTGTTTAAAGAAAAGTCTAATTGTATAAATTTAAAATTACATGACAAAGTCGGGAATAATTTTTCAACAAAAGTATTTTTAAAAGATGAAGATAATCCGATTGTTCAGGTTTTTAAAGAACGTACAACAAAATTTGTTGAGAAAAAAGATTATTTGAAGCTTTCTTATTACAAGAACTATTCGACTGCTATTCTGCCGTTGATTTCTGTTAACAAATGTATTGGTGTTTTTATTATTGAAGATGCTCACGCAAACCAAAACATTGCATTATACTCTTTGATAGCAAATTATATTGCTCTTGTGACTCACAATTTTGAGTTGATGGAAAAAAGTGATGAGTTTATTAATACTGATACGTTAACTCTTCTATATAATCATAGAGGTTTTCAGGAAATTCTTACTAATGAGATTTCCAGAGCTAAAATTAATAAACAGCAGCTGTCTGTTATGATGATGGATATCAATAACATCACTAAGATTAACAGGGAACTCGGTCACGGCAAGGGTGATGAAGTTATTAAACTTGTTGCGGAAAAAGTTCGTCAAAATGTTCGTGAAGGTGATATAGCAGGACGTTACGGCGGCGATGAGCTTGCAATTATCTTGCCGAATACTTCTTCCGAGCAGGCTAAGTATGTTGCAGAATATTTGACATATTCATTGTCTTGTTGTTTTATTGATGAAATCGGGCCAATCAAAGTTTCTGTAGGGGTTGCGACTTATCCTGATTGTACAGGTGATAAAGAAAAGCTTCTTATTCTTGCGGAACAGGCAATGTATATTTCAAAAGCTAAAGGCTATAAAGACGGTATGTCTGCAATTATCAGTTCTTCTGATTTCAATTTCTGGGATAATATTGCACTAAAATCTTACGCAGAAGTTGTTTCAAAACGTCACTCTCAATTAGGTATCAATTTTGAAGAAGAATTGATTGAAAAGTTCAATGAAGACCACGATATTTCCGATTCAAGAATCTGGGAAGTTGCTACATCTTTGGCGGGTGCTATTGATGCAAAAGACCCTTATACAAAAGGTCACTCAACTTCTGTTTCAAAATTCTCTGAAGCTTTGGCAAGAGCAATTAATCTGCCTGAAAAAGAGGTAGAGCGCATAACATTGGGAGCTTTGCTTCACGACGTGGGCAAAATCGGTATTCCTGAATCTGTTCTGAAAAAAGAAGGCCCGCTTTCTGATGAAGAATGGGTAATTATGAAACAGCACCCTGTTATCGGGTATGAAAAAGTGTTGCAGCCAAATCCGAACTTAAGGGATTTGATTCCGATTGTAAAATACCACCACGAAAGAATTGATGGAAAAGGTTATCCTGAAGGACTTTCAAACGGTGATATTCCGCTTGCTGCAAAAATTGTTGCGATTGCAGATACCTATCACGCCTTAATCAGTGACAGACCGTACAGAAAAGGTATGAATATTGAAAAAGCGTTTGAAATCCTTGAAGAAGGTGCAGGTACTCAATGGGATGCGGATTTAGTCAGAACATTTATTCAGATTGCGCCATCATTGGGAGTTTAAGCAAATTTTTTTCAAAAAAGATGGTCGATGATACTTGCAAATTCCATATTTGTTGATTGCTTCTATGTGTTGTGCAGTAAGATAACCTGCGTTTTTTGCCCAGTTATACATTGGGAACTCTTCGTGGAGTTGAAGCATGTATCTGTCACGAGTTACTTTTGCAAGTACGCTTGCGGCTGCGATTGATGCGGATTTTGAATCGCCTTTGATTACAAATTCTTGGGGATAAATATAGTTTTTTATTAATTTGTTGCCGTCTACAAGTGTTAAAATATCAGACTTTCTGATTTGTTCTGCAACGCTTGTGCAGGCAAGATTCATTGCTTTTAGTGAAGCGTTTAGAATATTTATTTTTTCGATTTCTTCTACTTCAATGCAAATAATTTCGTTAACGGTATTATTCTTAATCGTGTCATAAATTGATTCACGTTTTTTTGCGGTGAGTTTTTTGGAATCATTAAGGATTTCTAAATCTTTCAACAATCCATCAGTTATTTTATCAAAATAAACTGCTGCCGCGAAAACTCCTCCTGCTCCGGGGCCTCTGCCTGCTTCATCCGTGCCGATAATTATTTGATTATACGTTTTGTCAAATTCAAAAAGCGGATGCATCATTCTATAAGCTTCCTAAACATTCAACAATACGCTCAACCGCATCAAATTTAGCAAGATGTGATGTGTTTTGTTTCAGATAATTCATTTTTACAGGGTTGTCAAGAAGCTCAAGAACCGCTTCTCTCAATTTGTTCGGGTCTAATTCTTTATCTTCAATATAAACGCAGGCACCCATATCCAAAAGACATTTTGCGTTAATTCTCTGATGGTTTGCAGCTGCGTGTGGATAAGGAACAAGAATCGGAGCTGTTGATGATGCACAGATTTCTGAAAGACTTAATGAACCCGCTCTTGATACTACAATGTCGCTTGATTTGAGAACAGAAATCATGTCATTAAAATAAGGTTTGATTAACAAATTACTATTTTGTTCGAAACCCGGATAAATAAGTTTAAGTTTTTCAATAATTTCATCATAATTTTTCTTTCCTGTTTGGAAAATTACATTAAGATTTCTATCCTGAGCAAGCTCTTTTAAAACTTCCACAACAGTATTATTTATTGATTTTGCGCCTTGAGAACCGCCCATAACGCAAAGAGTTAATTTGTTATCTAAACCGAGATTTCTTCTTGCAGCTTCTTTGGAAAGTGTTGCAAATTCAGGACGAATAGGGTTTCCTGTGACAATTGAACGCTTATTCGGGATGAATTTTTTTGCTCTGTCAAAAGCTAAAGATACGTATTTTGCACGTTTGCATAATCTTCTCGTAACAAGCCCCGGCATGGCATCACAGTCGTGCATCATATATGGAGTTTTTGTTATTATGCAGGCAAAAATCATTGGTGCAGAAACATATCCTCCTGTTGCAAAAACAGCATTCGGTTTGTATTTTTTGATATATCTGATTGAATAAAGAATTGCTCTAACAAGTCTTATTCCCCAGTAAAAGAATTTTGGATTAAGTTTTCTAGGCATCCCTGAAACACCAACATGCAGGAACTTGTAACCTTTTTTTGCTGCAAGTTCAAATTCCATATTTCGTTTGTTTCCGACATAGTAAACTTTTGCGTTTTCACTCAAAGCATCGGCAACCGCCATTGCAGGGTAAATATGTCCGCCTGTTCCGCCGCCTGTGACGAAATAGACTCTATTATATGTTTCTGACATTAGTGTAATTCCTTATCCTTTTCACGTTATCTTTTGAGATATTTAATAAAATTCCAACCATCCATAATGATACCATAATCGAAGAACCGCCGTAACTGATAAATGGCATCGGAACACCTGTTGCAGGTACGAACGAACTTGCAACCCACATGTTTAAAAATCCCTGAAAACAGATTGAGAAAGTTAAACCGAGAGCAAGAAGTTTTCCATACATATCCTGACATTTTGTCGCAATAATAAAACCGCGCTGCAAAATTGTCCAGAATAAACAAATTAGAAGCAAACATCCGATAAATCCGAGTTCTTCTCCAATTACCGCAAAAATAAAGTCAGTGTGAGCTTCCGGAAGCCATGCTAATTTTTGTTTTGACCCGCCGTAACCGACACCGAACATTCCGCCTGATGCGAAAGCAACAAGTGATTGTATTACGTTATAACCTGCGCCCAGCGGGTCAGCTTCAGGATTCAACCAAGTTGTTATACGGGAAGATTGATATCCGCGTAACCCTTTTAAAAGCATTAGAGGTATAACGCATGCTGCACCTGTTAAAAGCAGCTGAAAAGAACCGCCCGCACAAATATATATTGCTGCGGAAGTTGAGACCAATAAAATAATCATACTCAGGTTTGGTTGTAAGAAAATCAAACCAAGCATTACTGCTATCGGAAGAAATGCAGTAACTATTTTATTGTTATCCATCAGTTTTGTGTTTCTGTAAAATACTCCTGCAAGAAGCATTACTACAGCAGGTTTTGCAAACTCTGAAGGCTGTAAGCTGAAACCTGCAATATTAATCCATCTTTGTGCACCGTTTACCGTAACCCCTGCAACTTTAACCATAATTAGCATTATGATTACAAGAAAAGTAAACGGAAGAGTATATGTCATTAATTTTTTATAATGAAAATTTGATAACCATCTTAAACCGACAAATCCGACTATAACACCAAATAACTGTTGTAAGAAAAATCTTGCAGGATTAACTCCCATTTCTACACATTTTGGCGCACTTGCGGAAAATATTGCCATAAGCCCGATTACAACAAGGAAAATTACCGCAACCAGAAGCGGTCTGTCTGATTGCATATTTTGAGTGCTTAAAGGTTCTTGTTCATTATTTTGATAAGACATACTCTTTGAAAACATCTCCTCTGTGTTCGTAACTTTTGAACATATCGAAACTTGCACACGCAGGTGAAAGAAGTACTACATCAGGGTTTAAACTGATTGCTTTATCAATTGCCTCTTCCATTGAGTGTTCTTTAATTATATTACTAAAACCGTTTTTGAGAAGGTTTTCTTCAAATCTTTCTGTAGCTTCTCCGATTAACAAAACTGTAGTTATATGTTTGTTGATAGAAGCGCACATTTCTGTTAAATCAGTGTTTTTGTCACGTCCGCCGAGAATCAAAGCTACATTTACTCCGTTAAATGAATCTATTGCTACAATCGAAGCTTCCGGATTTGTTGCTTTTGAATCGTTGTAGAATGTGATTCCGTTCATTTCGCGAACTTTTTCGAGTCTGTGCTCGGGAGCTTTGAAAGACATAATTTGTTCACGGATATCGTCGTTTTCCATATCACAAAGTTTTGCACAGATAATACCGCACATAATATTCTGATAGTTGTGATGACCGACAAGCGGACAATCTTCAAGCGAAATTATTTCTTCGCCTTTGTACCAAATTGAACCGTCTTTTATTCCGCAATCATTAGGTTCGTCAAAAAGAATAACATTTTTGCATTTTTTTGAGAATTCTAACAATTTTTCATCCTTAGCGTTTAAGATTGAATAGTTTGGAGTTTGTTTCCCGACAAAAATTTTTGCTTTAGCTTTGAAATAGTTTTCCAAACCTTCGTGCCAATCGATATGGTCGGGTGTGAAATTGGTCCAAACAGAAATAAACGGTTTAAAATCTTCTGTCATTTGAGCCTGATAAGATGAGATTTCGCAAACAAGAAAATCAATCTCTTCATCTTCAATCAAAGATGTTGGAGGAACACCGATGTTTCCGCAATATGGTGCTTTGAAGTTCTTGCTCAAAATGTGTGACACAAGAGCTGTGGTCGTTGTTTTGCCATTAGTTCCCGTAATTGCAATAAACGGAGTATCTGAGTATCTGTATGCAAGCTCAACTTCTGAAATAATCGGGATATTTTTTTCGTTTAGACGTTTAAAAATTTTGGATTTTGGAGGAATTCCGGGGCTTGTTACTGCAAAAGAAGCTCCTTCAATAAATTTATCCGAATGCGAACCGTATTCTACTTTTATCCCTAAATTTTGAAGTTCTTTAACCTGAATCTCGTTAACTTCTTTTTTTGATTCTGTTAAATAAACATCAAATCCGTTATTAACAAGAAATTTCGCTGCCGAAATTCCGCTTTTTGACAAACCTAAAACTAAAACTTTTTCCATACCAAAGCCTTCTTAGAAAATAATAAATAAAACTACGGCAACTATTGCCAAAATCAAAGATACAAGCGTAAATTCTTTTACAATTCTTATTTCTGAGTGTCCGCACAATTCAAAGTGATGGTGAATCGGTGACATTTTAAAAATTCTTTTGCCTGTTAATTTAAAACTTGTAACCTGCATAATTACGGATAAAGTTTCCATAACAAAAACACCGCCGAAGATTGCAAGAAGAAGCTCGCATCTGCCCAAGATTGCAAGTGTTCCTAATAATCCGCCTAATGCTAATGAGCCTGTATCACCCATAAATACTTGAGCTTTCGGTTTGTTGTATCTTAAAAATCCGATTGAAGCACCGATAACTGAGGCGCAAACAATTGCAACTACGCTGTGACCGCTTAAGAATGCAATCAATCCGCAAGCTAAAAATGCAGGGATTCCGACAGAAGCAGCAAGTCCGTCCAATCCATCGGTTAAGTTATAAGCGTTTGAAGCTCCTGTTACAACAAACACTGCAAAAATCGGGTATAAAAATCCGATATCAAAACTTTTTGAGCCTAATGTTAAAACAGTTCCATAAGTTTGCATTGCATAAACTGTAGGGATTAGAGCAATCAAAATTTGTCTTAATAATTTCCCTCTAGGACTCAAACCTTTATTTTCGTGACCTTTGAGTTTTAAATAATCATCTTGAAATCCTGCCAGAGCCATAAAGAATAAAGTGATAAGAATAATCCACGCTGAATTATCCATTTTTTCAGCCATCAAAAGGGTTATTACGGAAGCCATAATTATTGCAATAATAATAAATACTCCTCCGGTAGTTGGAGTTCCCGCTTTTTGTGCGTGGGCTTCCGGAGCAACATCAAGAATATACTGCCCGATTGTTTTCTTTCTCAAAAAATCTATATAAGGCACTCCGAATAGCAGGCTTAAAACCATACTTAACAACAATGCAACAGCTATCATAATAATCATAAAGGCTTCTCCTTTGTTTTAGCTAAAGTTTAGCGCAAACAATAAAAAAATTAAAGCATTGTGTTTTAATTAAAGTTGAAAAGAGTCGATTCTGTTATATCTAAAATTTCTGACAAATTAAATAAAAGTTTTAAGCTGATTCTTCTTTTTGCAGTTTCGATTTTAGCTAAATGTTCTCGTGAAATATCAAGCTTTTCAGCAAGTTCATTTTGGGATAACCCTTTTGCTTTTCTTGCTTGCTGGATATTATGAGCTAATTTGAGAAGTTTTGTAGTCTTAAATAGAACATATAGGCTATTTGTGTCAAAATATTTAGATTATTTTAATAAAGTATATTTTCAATCAAAACCAATTGAGGTAATAAAAAGTCAAAAAGAATTATTATTACTTTTAGCAAAAGGTTATACCTTGCAGAAAATTGCAGAAATATTAAATAAAAATTATTATAATATTCAAAAAAGAACCCAAAACTTATATGAAAAATTTAAGGTTAATAATCGTGCTGACTTAATACGTGTATCCATAGATGCTAAAATTTTATCTACACCAGATGTAACATTAAAATTTAAAAAACGTTTTGCTAAAATCAGCAACTTAAAACAAGAAGTAAAATTACTTGAACCATTAACGGAGCGTGCTATAAATTTTTTACGTTTAAAACTTCAAGGAAAAAGTGATACAGAAATTATAAAGATATTAAATTTATATAGCACTTATCCTGTTTGGGAAATTAAAAGAGAGTTATATTATAAATTTAATTGTGATAATTTAATACAAGCAATTCTTATTGCTGTAAAGTTGGAAATTATATAGGAAATCAATGCTAAAAATATTACTTGTTTTATAAAGAGATGAAATTGAAAAATATATATTTTATAAGTCATTGAAAGTAATTTCAGAAATATTTTTTAATTCTTTTTTTGAAATGCAATTGTATAACATTTGGGTTATATTTTATTACCTTGGTCGGTTATAGATACAATGTGCGAAATCCTTTATCCTTAAACAATGAAGAACTTAAGGATAGAATTTGGCAAAAAAGTTCGCAAATATAGAAAATTGCGAGGTTGGAGCCAAGAAAAATTAGCAGAAGAAGTTGGTGTTGCAACAAAAACAATTAGTCAATGGGAAAATGGAAAGTCTCTATTGGAACATGCTAATTTGCTCAAACTATATGAAGTTCTTGGCGTTAAGGAAGAAAATTTATTTTGTTTTTCTACCAATAAAAAACCAAAATCTTTGCGTGAAGAAATTAATTATATAATTGACCAACTTTCAGATGAGAAACAAAAACAGCTTTTAGAGTTTTTAAAGACTTTTACCAATTAATTTCTAAACTATTTAGATTATTCATTTATTTACCTCTTTACATTATAATGTTATGCGAGGAAGAAGCGCATGGAATGTCCAAAATGCCATACAAGAGTAAAAGAAGGGGAGACCGTTTGTCCTAAATGCAAAAAGGTCTTGGCTTTGAAGTGCCCGAATTGCGGTTCAATCGGCGAATCTCCCGTTTGCGAAAAATGCGGTTATACGATTCTTGTAAAATGTTCAAAATGCTCAAAACTTTCTCCCGTTGATAAAGAAATTTGTCCTAAATGTAAGTTTTCTTTAAAAACATCTCTTGCGTTTCAGGAATGCGAATCGGATGAATTTGCTTCTGTTGTAATAAAATTTGGTTCTCTTAGAAAAATAAAAAAACTTTTAAAATCGCAAGAGCTTTATACAAAATTTTATTTCAAGCTTAAAAACCTCTTGCTCGCCCAAATCAAAGGTGTTGATTGTAATTTTATAACTTACGGAGATGTCTTCGTTGTTAATATGTGCAAAGAACTTTCGCTTGCGACTTCCTCCAACAAAGCAGTGCGGCTTGCATTGAAAATAGTTAATGCTTTTGTATCTTTGAATACTAATATAACGGAAGAACTCGGAGTTCCTCTTAACCTTTCGGTTTCTATTCTCCGAAAAGCTTCCGAAAACCTTCAAGAGCTGACCGTATATGAGAATAATGTCAAACTTCTTACGGTTAATAAAGGTGTGAAAAAATACCTTAAAGGTTTGGAAATTGTTCTTGACCAGTATGTTCGTGATGAGGTGAGCAAAGAATATAAAACGGATTCTCTATACACTGTTGAAGATAACGGGAATACGGTTATGTTTTACGAGGTTATTCTTGATTCTTATGTGCTTCCTCCTTCCGAAAAAACTGATGATGCACCGATTGCAGTGAATAAAAAAGAAATCGCTAAACCAGCTCAGGATACGGAGAAAAAAGATATTAATTCGTTCAAGGTTTTTGATATTAATGCAAAATGTACTTTTGAAAGAGTTCCTTCTGTAAAATTAATTGATGCTTTAAAGACAAAAGTTCCTAAGATTATTTCCATTCGTTCGGAAGATGAGATGGGAATAAATACTTCTTCTCTTGTTTCGTTCTTTAAATCTCAGGATTTCAGAGTTTTGACCGTAACCTGTACTGAAGAAATGACATATAAACCTTGGGGATTTTTTGAAGCTTTGTTTAGAGATTATGCAGGGCTCTCCTGTTATAACGGATTCAATGAACAGGCAAAAATGAATCCTAAGTTTAAGGTTTTATATGATTTGGTTTTTGGAAAAGCTGTTAAAGCTATGACTCCCGAGGACGCAAGATTTGCTTATATGGAAGCGTGGAACAAACTGCTTGCTGTATTAAATCAAACGGTTATTATTGTCGACGGGTTTGAGAATCTTGACGATACATCTATTCAAACTCTGGAACTTTATTTTGATAAATTCAGACGTGTTAATCCGAATTTTGTTTTTGTTACAACAAAAGAACTTTCAGTGCATTCAAAGATTAAAGGACTTCTGCGTACTCCTATTTATACGGAATATGTTTTGACGAAAACATCGATGGATGATTGTCTTTCTGTTTTTAAATCCGATGCTGCGGATTTTATTCAGTCATTTTATTTTGAAAAAATTAAAGAAAACTTTAACGGTTCTTATTTATATTTTGAAAATGCAATCAGCTATTTGAAAGCTAACGGTATCTTATTGGATTTTGATAACAAGCTTATTATCAAGGGTAAAAAATCGGTTATTCTGCCTTCTAATCTTCAAGGATTGTACAAATCGCGAATTAAACATTTGAGCAAAAATATGGACTTGTCTTTGATTTTTGCTTATTCAACCGTTTTAGGTTCAAGAATGGATTTTGAAACTCTTGCGCTTCTTGGGATTAAGGATGTTGAAAAACACGCTGTAACTCTGGCTCAATCAGGTTTGGCGAGGGTTGAGAATAATATTATTTATTTGAATAATTTTACTGTTATTCTTCCTGTGATCAAAGCTTCACTAAAAAAACAGGCTGAGGAGTTTTTGGCAAAAAATATTATTGCAAGACTGGGTAAAGGAATTGATAACGCTTCGATGGCCTTTGTTATGGGTAAATTAGGAGCATTTAAGGAAGAGTATTTGACCTTGTGGAAAAACTCTCAGTTTGCAATTAATACAGGGGATTATGATGCGTATCTCAAAAACTGTTTGGGATTTTTGTCTCTTGTAGAACATATTGAATCAAATATTTCCAAAGAAGATATTGAAGAGAATAAGAAAGAAGTTTATAACAATGTTCTGATGAGTCTTTACGGCTATTCTCCCGCGAAAATATATTTTATAGAAAATATGCTTTTAATGGATGCAATAAATGAAGACGATGACGAAAAAATTGTTAAATTATCAAACTTAATGCTTCAAGGTGCTCTGATTTCATCAAACTATACGGATGCGTTGGGATTATTGCATAATATTCTTTCCAGAATGCCAAATCCGACATTGATGGTTGATGGTGCTGTGAATACAAAATTCCTGCTTCTTTCTCTAGTGCATATTGAAATCCTTTATAATGTCGGGGATTTCAGAACTTGTGCGGATATTGCGGAAGAAATCCTTTCTGTGCTTTCTCCTGAAATTTTGGATAAAGTCAAGCCTGCAAGTTTTTCTACGAATCTTTTTGTATCACATATTCTTGAAACCTGCCGTCTTGCAGGGTTTGCAAAGTTATTA
This sequence comes from Candidatus Gastranaerophilales bacterium, assembly GCA_023662705.1. Taxonomy (GTDB): domain Bacteria; phylum Cyanobacteriota; class Vampirovibrionia; order Gastranaerophilales; family Gastranaerophilaceae; genus CAG-196. The sequence goes on from JAMPIM010000031.1 coordinate 20,930, forward strand.
CTTATGGATGAAAATTTAGAAGAATTCTTTGCAAGAATTGCTGTTTCTTTGAATTCGGAACTTCCTGAGGCAGAATGTATTCTTGCTGTTCGGGATTTTCTTGCGGACAAGGTTTATACAACGGGAAATGTTGAAGAAGTCAGTGCATTTTCTAAAGTTATTTATCTTATTTTGCAGGAAATATCTGTGCTTACGGATGATTACAAACGCTTTGCTCAGAATATTTATCAGGCAAAACTGCTTGCGCTTGATTTGCATCAGAAAGAGCTGGAGTTATTCTGTGACTTGTTGATTTCTTATGCTTATTCAAAGATTGGAATTGAAGAGAAGGCAAAAGCTATTTATGCAGATATTTTGGAAACCGCCGAAAAATCTGCAATGTTTAATATAACCGCTGCTGCAAAATATTTTAAAGCGTTGATTTCCCCTGTGGAAGAGTCGTTATTACTTGTTAATGATACGCTTGCGGCTATTCAAAGATATGATAATCAGGCAAAAATACTTTACGCTTTGTTTGAAAAGTTGTATATTGATATTGCGGAGAGAGAAGAAATTTCGGCTGTGGATTTGGAATCCGAGAAACAAAAACTTGAACCGATGGAAAAGAGTTTGAAGAGGATTGTGGGATGAAAAAGTTTTTAATAATTTTGGCGATGTTATTCAGCTTGCCTGTGTTTGCGGACACAATGCCTTTTTATGTCGGCTCAATTCCTGAGGGTGTAATTGGGATGTATCAGACTGATAAGGCAATAACTTTGTATTCACATCCTGAGGCAAATTCGGATGTGATTAAGAAAATGGAGTTTTCATATAGCCCTGAAACAATGCCTGACAGTGTTTTTGCAGTTTTGATTAACGATAAAAAATTAGGGTTTTTATATGTTTCCGATATTGATGAAGACGGCTGGGTTCAGGTTATTTATGATAAACAAACCCGTGCTAAAGGATGGGTGAAAACGGTAGACAGAATGCAGTTTTTGCCGTGGCTGAATTTTTATAACCTGTATGGCAGAAAATACGGGCTTCGCCTTATGAAAGATGCACCTGATGAAACCAAGGTTTTGCACGCTAAGGCAGAAGACTTGTCTCAAAATGTTTCAAAACTCAATTATATTAAACAAATCAAATTAACAACAATCCGCGGGAACTGGGCGCTTGTATCTGTTTTTGATTTGGATAAAACTCCGAAAACAGGCTATTTGCGCTGGCGCGGTAATGATGGAACAATCTATGCATTTCCTAATATAAGATAGCTTTACAAAAAGTTACATTCCCGCTATAATAAACTTACACATATATGTAAGAAGAGGAATTTTATAGATGTTCGAACGTTTT
>JAMPIM010000032.1 GCA_023662705.1 Candidatus Gastranaerophilales bacterium
CCCCCCCCCGCAAATTTAACTATCTAAAGATTTTTATATAATCCTCAAATACATAATATCTGTTGCGGCTCATTCCCGATTTCTCTTCTAATATTCCAATCTCTACAAAAGTTTTTAACAAGTTATTGACAGAAACAATAGATAACCCAAGCTCCTTTGAGACTGTTTGCGCATTAACTTTAGGTTGTGAATATAATAATTCTAACAATCTTTGACCATTTGTAGCTTTTTTACCAATTGTTGAGAGTTTACTTTCTACATCTTGTTTAAGTCTAATAAGTTCATCAAATGTTTTAATACTATTCTTTGACGTTTCCACAACTCCCTGCAAAAAGAATTTTAACCATTGAGTCATATTATCTGTTTGTTTTACCATAGATAAAGAATCATAATAAGACATTCTATTACGTTCAAAAAAATCTGAAATATAAAGAACAGGTTTATTTAATAAACCTGTACTTATTAGATACAAAATTATTAATAAACGTCCAGTCCTGCCATTACCATCTAAAAACGGGTGAATTGTTTCAAATTGATAATGTGCAATACCCGCTTTGATTAATTCCGGTACATTCAAATTTTCATTATGTAAAAATTTCTCTATATCCGTTAATAAATCAGGCAACATATTAGGTTCAGGAGGAACAAAAAAAGCATCTTGCAGTGAAGAGCCACCAATCCAATTTTGAGTTTTACGAACTTCACCAGGTGTTTTATGTTCTCCACGAACACCCTGCAATAAAATCTTATGAGCTTCTTTAATCAAACGTAAAGACACAGGAAGCTCATCCAATTTTTCAATAGAATAATTTATTGCCTCAAGATAATTTTGAACTTCATGCCAGTCATCTCTGAACTCAGGTCTAATCTGTTCAACAGGAGCAATCGCATCATCAAAAGTTGTTCTTGTACCTTCAATTCGATTAGAATTTGTGGCTTCTTTTGTTGCATACATTTTTATAAAAAAATCAATATCAGGTATTAAATCAGCATAAGAATTAAGTTTTCCAAGCCACAAACTTGCATCTTGCAAAAGCGGTGCAAGTTCTTCTAAATTCCAATCAATATCTTCATTTATAAATGAAGGTACAAACGGCTTATAACCCTTATGCAAAATATATGTTCCTGCGCTATATGACTTCAAGATAAATCGTCCTTAATTAAGTTTCCTGCTTTAAACTTAATTATAACATATTTTTATTAAACTTTGCAAGTACATTATTGAGAACCTACAGGCATGCAAAAAATAAAATCTGGTAAAGCCCATACTACAATGTTTTACACGATTTTGATGTTCAAAAACTAAAAAATTAAATTTCTTTTAGGATATAAATCACCTAGACAAAAGTAAACTGGTCTTAAAACGCCTCTGAATAGCCTTAGATTTAATTTTTAAATGTACAATTTACACCTTATGTTTTATCTATAACTTTTTACTTTTCTACCATACTTATCGTATTGTGTTACAGTTCCGTTTGAATTTGTCTTAAAAGAACCGGTTTTACGCCCATAACGGTCATAAGATGTTGTTGTTCCATTGGAATTTGTTTTATATGTTGCAACTTTACGACCGTATTTATCACGTTCGGTTATTGTATTTGTAGAACTTGCATAACAGGTTGATGTTAATATTAATAATGTTATAACTAGACTAAAAAATTTTTTCATAATTCCCCCACACATATTGAACGAATGAATACGAACTTTTGTTCATTGTTACCATTTAAAAAATAAATTAAATAATCCTACAAGCAACATTATAAGAAATATTATAACAACTATATAGCAATATATTTCTAGCAATATTCCTTGAGGTATAAAACAACCAATTATTATCGCTATAATAATAAACTGCCCAATTCCACTATTTATAAATGCAATAAACTGCATAAAACCCATAATTCACCTACTACCACTATTATTCTTTAGTAATACCATAACACTTTAAACTATAATCAGTCAACAAAGAACCATTCACTGTATAATCATTTTGTGTTTGAATGTTATTGGAACTTCTATCAAAAACTTTTAAATTTATATAACCTTTATCATATAAGGCTAATCTAATTCTTGCTAAATTTTCATATTTATTAAGTTCATTAGACAAGCTAAGTTCTTTAAAATCAACATCACGTTCTGCCATTGCCAATAAATCCAAAACGGCCTTTTCTTCATTTGTTAAATCGTTAAACACAATACCTCCTTTACTTAAAAACCTTATCTAATAAGGACTGGTAATTATCAACCACATCATATTGCACACTATCTGAGCTGATTGCTTTAAAATGGACTCGTGCGCAATCAATTTTTGCTTTTTCAATATTCTTTAATTGCATCGTTTCCATTGAACCCTTTGTTTCAGCGACAAAATAAATATGTTTTACACTCCCTTCATTAAAGGCTATTGCCCAGTCTGGATTATAATGTCCTACTGGAGTATTGATATAAAACCCTTTTGGAAGTTTTACATATACTGAAACATCAGAGTTTTTATCTAAATTTTCACCAAATTGTTTTTCTACATTTGAATCATAAATAAGATAGTTATATAAATTCTTCTCAACGGGTAATGAATTTTGACTTGTAATTGTCTTCATTTCTGGTTCAGTAAAAATATCTGTCTGATAAATTTCTTCAAGCTTGTTGTATGTAATATGTTCAATGATTACTGTTGCCTTTTGTTCATTTATTAATTTTGAAATCTTTATAATAAAATCTTCGGGATTAATTTTGAACTGATTAAACACATCTTCTCTTATTCCTTGAAGAATTTTTAAAACAGATTTACGTGTTAAAGTTGTTTCTTCAACAATTTTACCTATTAAATCATATTGAATTCCACAATACTGATTTGCCAAATTATCACGTTGAGTATAAGCTTTTTCAAAAGCAGAACCTTCTTGTAATGTTTCTTTGGAATCAATTTTATCCATAGAACCAGTTTGAACTACTGAATACAAGTTTGTAACGGTTAAATTTCTATCAATTGATTGAATTGATTTTTCGATAAGTTCATCCGTTTCAAATCGAACAGTATAAGCAGTCTTTGTATTGATTCTTTTCCACAATTCTTGAAACTCTTTTTTATTAAGTTTTTCTCTATCAAGTTCAAGTTTCGGTTTGCTTGCATTCAAATCTTCTGGTTGCATTGTATTCGGGTCAAAAATCATATCAACAATATTAACAATAGCTTCTTCGTAACCTTGTAATGCTTCTGGAAGATTTAAACTTGCAGTCTTTTTAGCTTCATAATAAGCTTCAGTAAGTTTATTATCATCATCGATATAATTATTACGTATAAATGTATTGTAAATTCTTCTTGCTAAGTCTGCATCGATAGTTTGTTCAATTCCATTTACATCTGTAATAACTTTATTTTCAAATAATTGAGCATCAACTGCTTTTGGCCTATCAGAAACAATTTCAGCGATTTCAGATTGTAAGCTTTGTGTAAAATCTGCATAACTCTCATTAGCAATAACGGTTAAAACATTGATGTCGTGTACTGTTTCACCAAGTTTTGTTACATCCATTCGCTCACCGTTCTGGTTTACGCAAAGTCTTAAACCTCGTCCAATTTCTTGTCGCTTCTTATCGTCTTTGCTGCTCTTTTTTAGTGTACAAATTTGAAACACATTAGGATTGTCCCAACCTTCTCTTAAAGCAGAGTGAGAAAAGATAAATCTAACAGGTTCATCAAAGCTTAATAATCTTTCTTTGTTTTTCATAATCAAATCAAAAGCATCAACATCGTTTGAACCGCCTTCTTTTTTATCTTCTTTTGAGTTTGTTATTCTTCCTTTTTTATCTATTGAGAAATAACCGGCATGAGTAGATTTTGCACTAATACCTTTTAAGTATCTGATATAATCATCTTCCCCGATTTTTATTTGAAGTTCGTTCAAAATATTTTCATACTCTTGTTCAAACATATTTGCATAAATGCCGTTTAATTCGTCGTTTGACTCGTCATATTGTTTGTATTTTGCTACTTCATCAATAAAGAACAATGAAAGAACTTTTATTCCTTTATAGAAAAGTTTTCTTTCTCGTGCAATGTGAGATAATATTGTTTCTCTAATTTGAAGTCGCCTGATTTCGTTATCGTTGATATCACCGATAACATTACCTGTTTTTATAACAATTCCGTTTAGAAAAGTTACGGTATTATCACGACCGTCAATTCTTGAAATAATATAATTGTTCTTATATTCATCGAGTTCGTTGGAAAGATAAAATAAATTATCTCCCTCTTTTAATATCTTTGTTTCTTTTCTTATTCCGTTTACACCTTTGATATCGTACTGAATTGTTGCAGTCGGAGCTTTATCTTTGTATAAATTTATATTTTGAACATAGATATATCCGTTTGTGGCATCGTTTCCTTGAATTGTAACCCCTTTTACCGCGATCTTTTTAACAAGTTTTTTGTTATAAGCTTCTATGGCATCAAGTCTGTAAACCAGATTATAACGTTCTTTTGGAGTTGCAGAATACCTTAATGTAATAAGCGGATTAAATTCCTTTAATCTTTCCTTTGTAACCGCACCTTCAACTGATTGAGGTTCATCAATAATTAAAATCGGATTAGTTTTAGCAATGACATCAATCGGGCGACGACTTCTGAAACTATCAAGCTTCATATAAATTCTACGTGCATCTTTTCCACGTGCATTGAAGGCTTGTGAATTAATAATCATAACATTTAATCCGCCATCATTGACAAACTGTTCAATTTCGTTCAGTCTTGAAGAATTGTAGATAAAGAATTTGATTTTCTTACCATATTCTTCCGCAAAATGTTCTTGAGTGATGTTGAAAGATTTATAAACACCTTCACGAATGGCGATAGACGGAACAACAATAATAAACTTTGTCCAGCCATAGTGTTTGTTCAATTCAAACATTGTTTTTATGTAGGTATAAGTCTTACCAGTACCGGTTTCCATTTCAACAGTTAAGTTATACCCATCAAACAATTCTTTTGAAGGCTCAATTTGTCCTTGCCGTTGAATTTTTTGTAAGTTTTCAAAGATAATGTTTTTATTTAAATTTTGAATGATTGGGTGGTTACAAAATCCGACATTGTTTAAATATGATTTTTGTTCATATTGTTGATTGTCATGTTCAACATAACCTCTATCAATCATATATAATGAAGATAAACAAGGTTGTCCTGAAAAAACATCTATAACCGCTTTTGAAGCATCAGCTTGGAATTTTTGGTGTTTGAATTTTAGTTTCATGCTAGCCTCCTAAATAACCTTAACTCTTGTATCAGGAGTAATTAGCTTAAAGATTTCTTCCACATTGATTTTGTTATCATCGCTAGAGAAAGAACTATCACGAAACACAACTCGCATTGGCTTCATCTCTGCAATTTTTCTTATTACACTTTCTGGAATGTTATCTTCAAAACATGCAATAAGAGCATCTTCTGCAACTATGTGAACTCGTTTGCCATCGATAATTTCTACTTTATGTGGAAGCGATAATTCAACACCCCAGTCAAGTAAACAACCGTATAACAAATCCTCATCGTTTCTGTCGTCTTTGATGTTAGATGTTAATTGTTCTAACATTGATTTATTGTAATCTTTCGGTACATAGTAAACATCATTCATATTTGTGTCATCAACCTTAAAAACTCTAAATCCGATATCAAGTTTTTTATCAGGATTTTCTTCTTGAATCTTCTTGCCTGCACGACGAATGCGTTCTTCACCTATTTTGCAAATGTTCTTGTAACCAGCTTTATAAGCATCTGATTTCTCATCAGTTTTTTCAGGCAACTGAACCATAATAAACTTACGCTTACCACCATCTTCGGCATTTAGTTGTATGCAGGAATGAGCAGTCGTTGCAGAACCGGAAAAGAAGTCGAGAACTATATCATTTTTACTAACTCCCATAATTTTCATTAAATATTTAATAAGATTTTTCGGCTTAGAAAAACTAAATGGAATGTCTAATTTAATTAATTCTTTAGATGCTTCTGAATTTGGGTATTTATCCAAAAAGCTTACTGGTAGCATTCCTGAAGCCAACCTATCTTTTAAATATATTTTAGAATAAACATTCCAATTAGCTTTTTCATTTTTTTCATTTACTAAGGGTGATGTAGATGTTTTAATAAACACTAAATTATCTTTTTGATTTAAATAACTTTCATATGACCATCGCCACACTTTATCCTCTGCCGATTGAGGTGCAATATGACTGCCATCACTTATTTTATCTGGGAATATATTACCCTTTGGAATAACAAAACTTCCATCTGGACATTGTATATAATAACGTTGATTGCTACATCCACGCATTGGATCAAGTGATGGCTGGTAAAGTCCAACAATATTATATTTACTATATTCATCTTCATATTTAAATAGTTTTAAATATGAATCACTTTCTTGCGCTTCACTGTCATTAAAACCTTGAGTACATTCTGAATTTTTAGAATATATTAAAATATACTCATGAGATGGTGCAAGAAAAGTTCCTTTATTAGAAGTTAATTTCGTTTTTCTTGCAATAACTCCTAATTCATTTTTTTTACCAAAAATCTCAGAAGATATTTTTCTTAAATTTTCAACCTCATGATCATCAATAGACACAAACATTATTCCATCATCTCTCAATAAATTAAGTGATAATTTTAATCTCATATACATCATTGAACACCAAGCAGAATGAAATCGTGGGTTTGTTTCTAAATTTGTAAACATCTTATAGCCATCTTCATCTTCATAAGATATTGTTTCTTTATATTCATCTTCAGTTATTGAAAAATCATCATGATACGTAAATGCATCACTACCAGTATTATATGGCGGGTCGATGTATATCATTTTAACTTTGCCTAAATAACTTTCTTGCAAAAGTTTTAAGGCATCAAGGTTATCACCTTCGATATAAATATTTTGAGTATTTTCCCAATCAACACTTGATTCTCTATCTGGTCTTAGGGTTTTTCTTATCGGGCGATTAGCTTCAACCATAGCCTTTTTTTTGCCAACCCACGTAAAATCATAACTTTCTTCACCATCAATAACAACTTCAGAAAGTTCCTGTTTCAACTTTTCAAAATCAATTGCAATCTTGAGTTTACCATTTTCATCTTTAGCTTCAGTTGCGACATTTGGGAATAACTCCAAAATTTTCTTAATATTTTCATCAGTTATATTCTTAGTTTCCATTGCCAATCGTTCCATTTTAACCCCTTTTACTTTCTAACTCTTTCAATTCTTTCCTTAACTCCAACTGTTTATTGAACTGTGGTTCTTTGCGTATCTTGTTTTTTAATTGCTCAATTCTGCGTTCTAATTTTTCCTTATCAATAGAAACCTGAACGGCTTGCTTAATATCTTTTGTTTCGTCAATCTCAACTTTACCGCCTGCGATTTGGGCTATAAAACCATTAAAAACAGAATCCAAATCTAAACCGTTAAGTTCAAAATCAAACTCGTCGGCTTTTCTCCATTCTGTTCGATATACTTTTATAACCTTAAATTTTTCTCCAGTTGCAAGCTTCTCTTTAAAAGTCACAGCAATTTGAGCCAAATTCTTATACTTAAATACAAACAAAATATGTTTAGGGATTGAGGAATCAATTTCTTTAATCAAGTTATCTGACACTTGCTTTTCTTTTAGTAAAAACTCAAAAACATCAATTTCTTTAACTACTTTGCCTGTTGATATATTAGTTGTTTCTTGTCTTAAGATATTTGCCAAAATCAAGCGTTCAACATTATTTTGAATTTCTGCTCTTACAGGTGTCGAAAGTTCCGCCAGTTTCATAAACTTTGCTTTTGGCATAATTCTATTTAATTGTGTTTTTTCACTGAATAGCATTATTTCACCACCAAGAAACAAATTAGTTCAAAATCATCTAACCCAGAAATCGTATTCTTCATATAACTACTTTCACCAGCAGAAAATAAGCTTTCAAAATCAGTTTCTTCCTTAACATCAATAATCGATGCAATAGCTTCTTCCAACAGCATTGAGTATTTACCCATTTTTCTGCCGTCTTCAGTTTCAATATTAAATTCTCTGCATAACTTTTCATCTGGGGTAGGATTTTTCTTACCATACTTACGCATCAAATCTAACAAAATTTTAGGCTGCAAATAATTACATAAAACTTCACCGTCATCCGCGATATAAACCATATAAAAAGGATGAAGTCGATTTTTGTTATCTATATTTATTTCATCAGTAACATTTTTGAGAATATAAATCACACCAGATTTCAAATTTTCATCAGATTTAACAACGGCGTGCAATCCATAAGGCGAAGTTTCTAGATCAGGATTTTCTTTCATATATGCAAGCAAGTCTAATCTAAATTCATTTAATCCCAAGTCCATAATATTGATACCTGAGTTCATCTCCTCAATATCTACGACTTCTGTTTGCAACTTTTCAAGTTGTCTTTTTCTGTATTCTAAATCCTCTTTTTCATTGACATCTAATACATTATCTGCGCCAGTTCCAGTTGAAGTCATTACCGTAACTTTCATTCTGGTTTCAACCCGCGATTTTAAATTAATATATTCATCAAGGTTCAAATCAGGCCAAAAATTTACAAGCTGTATAAAATTATTCTTACTTCCAATACGGTCAATACGTCCAAAACGTTGAATAATTCTCACCGGATTCCAATGTATGTCGTAGTTAACAAGATAATCACAATCTTGCAGGTTTTGCCCCTCTGAAATACAATCCGTTGCTATCAAAACATCAATTTTTCTATCGTCATCCGGAAAAATCAAATTTTTATCTTTAGACATTGGAGAAAAATACGTTAGAACAGTATTCAAATCAGTTTTAATTTTTGATAAAGTGGTAACACCATCTCTTGAACCTGTAACCATTGCTGTTTCAAGCCCAAAATTTACTTTGACATACTCACTAACATATTTATATAAATATTCAGCCGTATCTGCAAATGCAGAAAAGACTATAAGTTTTTTATTATCTTTATTAATAGGTTTTTCTATTTTATTCTTAATTAGTTCTAATAATCGTTGAAGTTTAGCATCTTCTTCTGGTGTTATATTATCAATTTCAAAAATCAGATTATTTAAAATTTGCAAATCTGCTTGTAATTTTTCTTCCCATGACAAACAATCCATATCGTTAAAATCAATCTTAAACTTATTACCAGTAAGAAAAATATTTGTGTTCAAATCATCGTCATCAAACTCATTCTCAATTTCAGTATAATCATCAACTTCAATATTTGACTCTAAACTATTATTTTTAAATTCTTCAATTTTATCTAAAGTAGATGCAATTAATGCCTGAACCCGTATAAGTGTAAGTTTAAAAGAATAAACTGAACTTTCCAAACGTTTAAGCAGGTTTATTCCCATCAATCTCCTTATACCTTCTTCACGCCCGTGTTGACCGATTTTAGAAGCTTTAATATTAGCCTGTTTTGCATCTAAATCATAATATTTATCCTCTTTACTCGGAAAAATAAATAATGATGGCATATAAATACATAAATTCAAAGAACTAATATACTCATAAATCTGATTATAATTTATCAGATTTTGATTATTAGTAATTGCAGGCCGCACCGAAATAACAGGTAGACGTGTAGGAAACTTACCAATATTTGCTGTATCATAATATTTTTCAATATGCTTTCTTGACCTTGCAATCGTTACACTATCCAACAATTCAAAAAAATCAAAATCTAACATATTTAACAGACATTCAGTAGTTCGTTCATCTGCAGGAAGGTTTGACCAATCATTAAACGCTTGTTGTGCCTGACGAAAGATAACATTTATAGGTTTCTTTGTATTTAATTTTGAGTCAATTTTTCTTGTATCACCCTCATAGGCCAGTTGCAATTGATTTTTCAAATCATTAAATCTGTTATTTACAGGCGTTGCAGACAACATCAGAACTTTAGTTTGCACACCTTGTCTTATAACTCTATTCATCAGTCGCAAATATCGATTTTCTTTATCATCTCTAACATCACCGCCATTTCTAAAATTGTGCGACTCGTCAATAACAACTAAATCATAATTGCTCCAATTGATTAAACTTAAATCAATTCCATTTGAAGCCCCTTTATCTCGAGATAAATCTGTATGATAAAGAACATCATATCTTAATCTGTCCGCTGCTAAAGGGTTATTTTTATAATTACTCTTATACATAACCCAGTTATTACTCAACTTTTTAGGACAAAGAACTAAAACTGATTTATTTCTATTCTCATAATATTTAACAACTGATAATGCAGTAAAAGTTTTACCTAAACCAACACTATCGGCTAAAATACATCCGTTATATGTTTCAAGTTTATTAATAATTGCAAGGCAAGCATCTTTTTGAAAATCAAACAATTTATTCCAAATTACACTATCTTTATAACCTGTAGCCTCATTTGGTAAATTATCTTCTGATATATTTTGCAAAAATTCATTAAAAATATTATACAACGTTATAAAATAAATAAACTCACCAGAATTCTCTTTATAAACATCTGAAATGCTTGATACAATTTGGTCTGTTACATCTTGAAGCTTATTTTTATCATTCCAAATTGCTTCAAACGTTTTAAGATAAGTTTGACTCTGAGGATTTTCAATTCTTACAACAATATTTGATAAAGTATTACCTTTTTCACAACCTATATCTGTTGTCGTAAAGCCATTAACTGGTTGATAAGTATAGGCATCATCACTCTCAACATTAATAAATCCCGACATTTGTTCATTGGTAATATTAGACTTAAATCTAACTTTTTGCTTAATCCATTCAGCACATTCTTTTGCAATAGCTCTTTGAGTAAGTTCATTTCTCAACTTAACTTCATATTCAGTTCCATACAAACTTTTTTCACGTGAAATCCTTGGAATATAAAATTCACGTTTCGCTTTTGAAGTTTTTTCTTTAACAAATGCAGGCGATGTAAAAATAAATCTTAATTCATCAATATTTTCAAGTTGTGTTTTCAACTCTTGATAAGCATAAATAGAAAAACAGGCAGAAGCAATTGACACTTTGCTTTTAGGCCTGATTACTTCCAATAAATCATCTTTTAATATGCAGTTTATATTGTCAATAATTCTCATTAATATTCCCAACATAACATGTTTTAACATGAAACATAATGCAATTCAACATATTTTATAAAAACTCATATCATATCTCATTATTTTTTGACCCGTTTTATAACAAGTTGCATTATGGAGAAAGTCCTACAAAGAAATTATGCTTAAAAAGAGGTCAAAATGGATTCATTGAAGAAAAAATTTGGGAAACGTATAAAAGAGCTGCGCAAAAGCAAAAAATTAACGCAAGAACAAATTGCGGAAAGAATTAGCATTGAGCCACCAAATATTTCTAAAATGGAAAACGGATTACACTTTCCACAACCTGAAAATATTGAAAAATTAGCCAATGCGCTAAATGTTGAAATTAAAGACCTCTTTGACTTTGAACACCTGCAACAAAAACAAACTTTAACAAACGAAATAAATGAATATCTTTCAAGTGCCAAAATCCAAGATGTTGAATTCGTTTATAAATTCATTTGCAACTTAAAACAATACAAGTAATTATTTAATTAACGTAAAATCAAGGACGATTCGTGAGGTTTAAAGAAAAATTTTCTATACACCACACATTAAAAATTTTAGCCGCACACCGATATATTTTTGATGCACCCAGAGATATACTAGTAGCAATACCCTTGTCAAGCACGTTCCAAGCCTGCAAATACCGCAAGGTCCGTAAAGTCATGAGTGGCATCCGTTTTCGTCTATTTTATTTTTCAAAAAGGTATTGACATTTGTAAAGAAACATGATAAAGTGTACATGCGACACTTAATAATCAGGGATATACGCGTTTTATATAATGGTCAAACAATCAAATAAAGAAAAAGAGAACGTTATGCTAAAAGATTACAAAAGATTTTGCAAAGAAGCTGTCAAAAATAATATCAACTGTTTTTCGTGGAAAAAACTTATTAAAAACGGGCTTTATATGAACCCAAATTCTGGACTAAATAAGCTTAACAACCTTTGCGATGTTCATAGACTTCCTGCCTGTTTAAAAGAAAATATTACAGGTCTAGAAGTACACCACCTTGACGATAACGGGCTTAACAACAATATCATAAATCTTTGCCCACAAGACCCGATTAAACATAGAAGAATTACGGCTGAAAATAGAAGGAGAAAAAAACTTGCCTAAAAACACACTGCCCCAAAATGAGCTTTTAATCACTGAAATTTTAGAACTTTATTATGTCCAAAAGCTCACGGCTAAACTAATTTGAAGAAAAATTAAGAAGAAAATATGTTTGGATAATATTAGAAAAATTATACGAGAGCATAAATTGTATTTAGAATTCAAACAAAATACAACTTGAAACTCAATAACAACAGGTAGTACAAGGTTTATTTCATAATCTTTTAAAAATTCTTTCATTTTATTTACCGGCAAACGGTTATTATTAAAGAATTGCAACAAGATATAGACAATAAGCTAGGAGAAAGGAGGGACGTACCATTATAACGACAATTTATATCATTATTAATATATTGTTATATAAATGGTACAAAGTTAGTAAAAAAATATTAATTATACAAAATCTTTTAGCTCCAAAACTTTAGCCAAAAGGGATGAAACAAAGGTTAAAGCCGAAATTGAAGCCGGAATTTATATGAAACAAGACGAAAAAATGACGTTCAAAGAAGCTTCTGAACTTTATATGTCCAACATGATTGAGGGAAGTTGTAAAGAAACGACTAAAACAAGCTATTATGGTTATTTGAATAATCATATTTTACCATATTTGGGCAAAACACCTTTATTTAATATTACAAAACTCGATTGCGATGCGTTTGTAACTGCAATTAAAAAATAATAGACCAGAAGTACAATTTTTAACACCTTAAGAATGCAATAAACTTTTAAAAACTGCGCAAGTATATTATCCACAATATTACACTATATTATTTCTATCAATTATAACAGGTATGAGGCAAGGTGAAGCCCTTGCCCTTACTTGGGATGATATTGATTTAAGCAACGGGTTATATTACTGTCAATAAAACTTTCACTAAAGGCAAAGTTACAACGACTAAAACGTCATTTTCTATCAGAAAAATTAAAATAGCAAATAAACTTATTACAGCTTTAAAAAAGCATAAACTTGCAACTCAACATAATAAATTAAATCTTGTATTTCCAAACCAAGAGGGTAATTATATAAATTGTAGCAATCTATTAAAAAGATTTCTTAGACCTTGCCTTGAAAAAGCTGAACTAAAGAATATAACTTGGCATCAATTAAGACACAGTTGTATAACTGCATTATCGGAATGCCAAGTTCCTACAAAATGTATTCAAAAACGCGCAGGTCACAGTTCTGAAACTACAACATTAAAATTTTACACTCACGTTACAGACACAATGGAAGAACTTGCCGCTAAAACATTAGATGAAATGTTTGGTAAGTTTATAAATTTATAAAAAGTAAATTCTTATTGTATAATATTTTTTATGAAAACTTTTAGTCAAATTTCATATTGTTTTATTTGTTGTGCGTTATCTGTTATCATTCTTTTTCATCTGGCAATAATTTTTACAACAGCGATAACAACTAATAATTTTGACCTGCAAATATTAATCTTTTTATTAATATCATTAATTTTAATATTCGTTTTATGGAGTTTGCTAATTTTTAAAATTCCGTTTTACCTTAAAGTGCTTATTGGAATTTTCTTATGTATTATTGGGGTAAATTATATAAAACTCTCAAACTTAATCCCAAGTATTAGTAAGGTTTTAGATATTGAATATTGCATTGATAAAGGTTATCTATGGGACAGTAAAAACAACCAATGTAACATAGAAATGCCACGAAAATGACACGGACGGATAAATTCATTAAATTCTAAGCATTAAAAAAGCGGGTTAAAACCCGCTTAATTATTAGATTTACCCTGGATTGGATTCGAACCAATGACCTACCGCTTAGAAGTTGTATAATGCCTAATTCTCAAAGGTTTTCAGATGTAACTACAATTTATCAGAATTTATCTCTATTTGTTGCGGTGCATGAATTTGGAGCAAATTTTATTCTCACAATTTATCATAATTGAGATTTGTTTATCAGAATTTTTGCAACTAAAATGCAACCGAAACGCAATCTCTCCTCCTTTGCGTTATTGCAAAATCCCGCAAAACACGCACGCGGGGGAGGGGTAAAACCTATTTATAGGTATATTCAATCTGAGCCACAAAAAAATCCCGTAGTTTTCGGAATAATAAAAGTTTGCTAACTTTTGCAACAAGCACGCTTAATAATTATTCTTACCGAATATAATTTTATAAATATGAAAGGGAATAAATGGAAATTAAAATAATAAGAAACCGTATAAGATGTAAGCATTGTGGGGATATAATCGAATCAACAAGCACATACGATTTTAAATTTTGCTCTTGCGGTAGGGTTGCTGTTGACGGTGGGAAAAGCTATTTAAAACGCAGTGGCAATCCAGGCGAATGGGAAGAATTAAGCGAAATAGAAGAAGATTAAAAAAATATTCAAATAATTAGCTTTCTTGCTATATTTTATTATTTGATGTAGCATGAGAGCCATGGCAACAAATAAGAAAACAATTACGGATTTTAATGCATTAGATAGTGAATTGGAAGTAGCGTATAAAAAGTATCGTGATATTTATAATGTTTCTAAGGATTTAGATATAATATTCAACATTGCATTAAAAGATAAAGAACGATTTCCATCAATAAATTTAGGAGGCGGGGATATAACCTATGAACGTTATATTGAAAGGTGGATAAAATCATATTCAGACGCCGAAAATAATGCACCAAGTAAACATGTAGCAAATCCAAAATCTTCTTGTTCTGACCCTGCTGTAAAAAAGCTGGTTGAAATAGCTACAGGAGTTAGCGAAAGTGAAGCTAACAAACAAGAGCGACATCATAACCTATTTATGTCTGCTGAAAATATACAAGGTGATTTATTAGAAGAATATATTGCAATTAATATTCGACAGTTTGGTTGGATTTGGTGTAAAGGAAACATTTTAAGAGCTGTTGACTTTTGTACAGAAGACGGTTCCGTATATTTACAAGTTAAAAATAAAAGCAATACTGAAAATAGTTCAAGTAGTGCAATCAGAGAAGGTACTGAAATTAAGAAATGGTTTAGACTAGGCACCAGTAAAAAAGGCGGTATTTGTTTTCCTGCTTATAAATGGACAAGCTTGAATAACTTTATTAATGCTAATAATTCTTCCAAAGACAAATGTAATTTATCTGAAGAAAATTACATTACATTTTTAGGCAAAGTTGCTACTGAAAACAAGCAGATTGTGTCTGACAAGTAGAATTCTTATTTCTGATTTTTTCGATTCGGTTTCTTATTTCTTTTTCCCATGTGATTTCATCGGTTATTTTGTAACGCGAAAACGGGAAATTAAATATAACATATTTATTACCGTTCATATCGTCAAGTATGGCTTTGCCTATAGCTTCACCTAATTTAATAGGAACAGCATTTCCAATTTGTTTATATTGGTCTAAAACAGAGCCGCATATTTTCCAATCTTGCGGGAATTCTTGAATGCTTGCATATTCTTCAACACTCAACGGCCTATTTTCAACCGGGTGTGCTAAATCTGTTGCGGGCATTGTCGGATTTGTAACAAGTGTAGGTGAAGGTTTGTTAAATGATAATCTGCGTAAGAATCCTGTTTTACCTCCGCCTAATTGAAGTTTTTTACCCATTGCTTCAACTTGTATTTCAGGCGGTAAATCTTTCCAATACTGTCCTTCTTTAAGCATACGGTAATATTTTAATCTTTTTTCAGGAAATTCAATATAATGATGTTTCACATTCTTTGGTATGCTATTTAGTGCATTAGACAATGTTTTCCATGGTGCAAGACCATAAGCTGGTTCATTAGAATTTGTAGGTTTTAAATATGGCACTTTATTCTTACCTAATTTTGCAATAATAACCACACGTTCTCTTATTTGCGGTGCCCCAAAATTAGCTGCATTATATAAATTAAAAGAAACGCTATAGCCAAAACTCCTTAATTTATCAAGAATAATAAGCATTGCACCACCCTTAATCGGCTGTTCAATATCTTGATAAGGATATTCCGCAGACAACAAACCTCGAACATTTTCAATTACAACATAGGTAGGCTTAATTTCGCCTACAATGTCCAAATATTTTAAAAATACATTGCCTCTTGAATCATCAAATCCTAATCGGTTTCCGGCTGTACTGAATGCTTGACAAGGTGGACCTCCAAAAATAACATCAATCTTTCTTCCTTTTGGAACTCCTGCATATTCTAGAATTTCTTTTGCACTATATTTTTCTATATCACCAATTAAAGCCATTTCGGGTTCATTTGTTGCAATAGTTAATCTGCATGCTTTGTTAAATTCGCAAGCAAGCATTGCTTTAATTCCTACATTTTTCATACCGATATCTAAACCCATTGCGCCAGAAAAGAAACTCAAAGCAACAATATCCGGAATGTCTTTAGCAATTCTTTTATGGTCATCCGGCTCAATTACAACATTATTATCTTTAATATATTGATTCAAATCATCGGTATTAATAAGCCATTGCGAGCCTATCATTGTTGCTTTTAAATAATCTTCTCTAATCATACTTCTTACATATTGTGTTGTAACTTTTAATTTTTTAGCTATATTATTTACAGTCAATAATTTATCACTATCCATTGGTCTAATTTTAATTCCCTCTCGAAACTTTTTATAGACCAATTATAATATAAAAGATTTTGTTTGTTAATTTGTTAAGTTGTCAAATCTGTAACAAAAGTTTAATAATTTGAATAGCTTTCACATTACAATTATAATTAACATATAATTCAAGAAAGAGGATACTTGTGCGCGAAACTCTTTTGCAACTCATTGAAAATACCATAATTTTTGAATACTCATTACCTAATACAGAAAAGGATATTGAGAGTGTTCATTTTTCAACGCAAAACGATGACTGCTATTCTATTTGTGAAAATGAGTCATTAGTCTCAATTATATATAATTCGATATTAGAGTATTCTTTTCAAGAATTTAACCTTACAGAGGAATCTTATAAGGCACTATTAATTAAAGCATTAAAAACAAAATTCAAATTTAATGATGATGCTTCACAAAGTACAAAATTAAAATTAGGATTTTATGGTGAAGTTTTATTGCATACATTATTGCACAAAATCTATGGTACAAAATGTTTAATCTGTAGAGGATATTTTTATAACCCGTTAAATAATAGTGAAACAACAGGCTATGATGCATACCATATAATTGAAAATGTTGATGAACAAAAAATGGAGTTATGGTTTGGTGAAGTAAAATTTTATATTAATCCAGAACAAGCGATACGCAAAATCATGACAAATATTGATAAAGCTTTATCTGACCAGTATTTAGAAACTAATATCTTAGCCATGCAAGACTATAAAGATAAAATTATAAATGATAATTCAAAATTAAAAAATATAATTGAAAAATGGGATAAAAATCCAGAAATACAAATTTCACAGGAATTAAAGGATAATAATATCTCTCTAGTTTATCCCGTATTTGTTATTTTTGATATGAATAATAAAACTTATGATGAATGTATAAAAAATGCCGTTAAATATATCAAAGACAATTATCAAGAATTCTCCACAAATTTAACAATAAATTATAAATTATTTTTTATATTTATGCCGATTCAAAATGTAAAGGAAGTCAAGAAAGAAGTGCTTAAATGGATAGAAGAAAAGAAACCTGTTCTATTATAAAATCTATTAATGCTTATAAAAATAATCAACTAGCAAATTATGAATTGATAAAACAAATTTGTAACTATTTTGATTTAATAAAAAATGAAAAATTAACACAAGCTGATTTAAAATTTTTAAAATATATATCTAATATTAGTGGGATTCCTCATTATTATGATTTATTATATTCAGGGTTTAATAGAAATATTGATATAGAAGATTATAGTTTAAAAACATTTGCTGCTGAATTATATGAAACTTCTTTATACTTGCCAAATATGAATAAAACTCACCAATACCAAAAGGAAATTTTAGATAAATTTGATACAAACAAAATAAATAGATTTTTCCTTTCTGCAAGTACATCTTTTGGAAAAACCCATTTAGTATACGATATTCTTTTAAAAATGAAATATAAAAATATAGCTCTAATTTTTCCAACAATTGCATTATTGGCAGAAAATTTAGAAAAAATTCTTTCTAATGAAAATTATGTTGAGTTGAAAAATAACTATAAAATTCATACATTAAGTGAAACAAAAGAGATTGGAGAATATAATATTTTTATATATACCCCTGAAAGATTTTTATCTTTCACCGATAAACAAAATATTAAGTTTGATTTTATATTTGTTGATGAAATTTATAAAATTGATAACGAATTCATTTTAGATGAAAAGGCTCAAGAAAATGAAAGAGACACGGCCTATAGAGTTGCAACATATCAATTGTTAAAAAATACTAAAGATATATTGTTAGCAGGGCCCTACATTAAAATTCCTACAAATCAAGAAAGTTCTTTTAGACAATTTATTTGTGAGAATCAAATAGAAATTCTAGATTATAATAATTTTGAAATAGTTGATAAAACTTATACTAATATTAAATTAGCTAATAACTGTACAATAGACAGCACAATAAATGTCAATTTTCAAAATCATAAACGAAAAAAGAGCAGATTAAATGAGTTAACTAGAACAATCGTGAATGCTAAAGAAAATTGTATTATCTATTGTTCAAATAGAGATGCTACCGAAAAAGACGCAAAAAGCTTATTAGATTCTGGTTATTTTATTAATCATTCTTATAAGAAATATAATAAGTTTATTGAACATTTAGAAAATAATTTTAATAAAGAATGGATTGTAATAAAAGCATTAAAACAAGGAATAGGCATTCATCACGGCCTAATTCCTAAATATATTCAAAAAGAAATTATAAATTTATTTAATGATGAATTGATAAATATTTTAATTTCTACAACAACAATTACAGAAGGCGTAAACACTTGTGCAAAGAATTTAATAGTTACAAACGATACTAAGGGTGGAAAGGCCTTAAAAAAATTTGACGCACAAAATATTTCAGGTAGAGCGGGACGTTTTCTAAAACACTACAAAGGACGTGTAATAATTCTAAAAAATAAGTTCATGGATATATTAGAGGGTAAGGGTTCTGAAATTAAATATAAAAATTACGAAAAAAATATTAATAAAAGCGAAGTAGATATTTTCTTTACTCCTAAAGATTATTTAACAACGCAAGATAAGGTATCAAAACTATCTATCATAAAAGAACAGAGAAAAAGAGGACTCCCTAATAGTTTATTTAAACAATATAAAACAGTTAGCCGAAAAGATAAAATTCTAGTGTATGACAATATTTTAAATTTATCAAATGATGACAAAGTAAAAGTTTGGAATGCAGTAAATAGAATTCACACCCAATTTAATTTATCTTGGTCTGGCTTTGAAGTTATATTTGAGAAAGTTTTAAAACAGATTATTACAAATAAAAATTTATTAGGAATGATTAACCATAAAACTGCAAATAATTATTCTATAGTTATAGTCAAATTAAACAGTTATATAAATGGAGGGTTTAATTCTCTTGTAAAATATGAGATTGATAATAAGCATTCTTCATATGATTTAGCAATAAGGCATTCTGCTGATTTTGTATATAATACTTTAAAATATCATGTAGTAAAATACTTAGGCGTATTTGATTTAATATACAAATATATTAATTCTAAGGTTGATAATTGTTCAATGGAAGAAATTCCAGGAATAGATAGATTATTATCAAAATTAGAATATAATGCTTTTAGCGAAAAAGGACGATTGGCAAGTGATTATGGTGTATCTAAAAATTTATTAGATTATTATGAACAAGAAGAAAATAATATCGCAAAAGCAAATGAAATAAAAAATTTATTTGATGAATATGAATTAAATTTATATAATAAAGTTGAGAACATAATACAAACGTAACATAATTTACTCTAACTTTCGCAACAATTTTCTTATCTCTGCTTAAATAAAATTTCTTCCATGCCATAATGATTTCAAAAAGGGAATGGTGGATATGGAACAGGAAGAAAAATTAAATGAAGCGGGACACCTATTATTAGAGATTAAGTGTCTTGCAAGATTAGGTGCATTGGCATCCGAATCTTGTATAAGTGATAAAGAATTGCAGCTGCAAGATAATTTAGAATATTATTTTATTCTTAGACAAATAACAAATCTTGTAGTTAGAATAGAAAATTTGATTCAAGATTAACTTCTAAGATTTACTATTCGCATAAATTAACTTGGTGCACAAATTCTTTGAGACACCGTACAATGAAATCATAAAGTAACTAGATATACGCATATAAATACAAAGGAGTTAATTTTAATGTGCAATAAAAAATCGCTAAAACTATTAAAACAAAGAATTTCGGATGCAAGAATGATTCTATACGATTTACAAGTGTTCATTAAGTTAGGTGCCCTCGCAAGTGATTCCGGAATTATTGATGAAGATTTGCAACTCGATAAAGGCAATGACGATTATTACATACTTTTTAGAACATTGAACAAAAAACTAACAAAGGTTTTAAAACAAAAGCAGAAGCCGAAAGAGCACAAACACAGCTTATTGAAGAATTAAACAAAGGGATATGCCCTGCCGATTCTAAAACTTCTTTCAAAGAAGCAGGCGAAATGTTTATGAGGCTTCATGTAAGTGTTCATTGCAAACCTTCTACAGAAGAAGGCTACAAAGGTTATTTAAAAAATCATATTTACCCGTTTTTTGGTTAAATGAAATTAACGGAAATTACACCTCTTATGGTGAAAGAATTTGTAAAACAAATGGTTGATACAGGCAGAACACATTCAACAGTTAATAAGTACACAAAATTAATCAGTGAAATTTACACATTTATGATTGATAGTAATGTTATTACAAGAAATCCTGCTCGTAAACAAACATTAAAAGAAACAAAAAACGATAAAATAAGGGCTCTTTCATCTATCGAAGTGAAAGCCTTACTTTCAAAAACAAAGACGGTTTATCCTGATTTTTACCCTTTGTTATTCACAGCCTTATTTACTGGCATGAGACAGGGCGAATTGTTAGCTCTTACGTGGGATTCAATAAACTGGGTTACAAAGAAAATTACTATTGATAAAAATTATACTCATGGTCGTGTTGGGACGCCAAAAACAGGCAAGACAAGAAAAATTGATATGTCTCAAGAGCTTGTACAGATTTTGAGGGAATGGAAAATGGCTTGTCCGCCAAACACAAACAATCTTGTTTTTCCTAATAATGACGGGAATTATCAGGACGCCAATAATATGATTAAAAGGAGATTTAAGCCGTCACTTGAAAGAGCAGGAATTGATACAATAAGATTCCACGATTTAAGACATACTTATGCCAGTTTGCTGCTTGCTAATGGCGCCCCAATGAAATATGTTCAACACCAGCTCGGACATAGCTCAATTAAAATGACAATGGATTTATATACCCACTTATTACCGGAAGTAACGGAACAATGCGTTAATCTTCTTGATTGTCTTGTAAAAACTTCTCAACCTGTTGAAGAAGTTGTAAAGAAATTTGGAACATAGAGCTTTATAAATTTTTAAATAATTATTTACCTGTTGATTAGTTCAACAGGTTTTTTATTATTAATTGTTTTCCACATCATTTCTTTATACGTTGAACTTAATTTGGGATAGCTGCGGCGCCCATTATCGCAAGTTTTATATTCTTAGAGTATAAAACTAAGCAATAACTTTTTACAATCCTTAAAACATGACGTATAAAAAGGAATCAAGCCGCAAAAATTTGTCTTGAATTTGCTCCACGCTCACTGAGTTTCGCATTTATGCCATTCGGCATAGTATGCTCAATCTGTTCGCTATCCGGACTAGTCGGACTTTGTCCCCGTCGTCCGTCCGCAAATTCGCTTTGCAACTTTTTTGCGACTTTGAACAAAATAGGCACAAAAAATACGCCTGCCGCGATTCGAACGCGGGACCCTCTGCTTAGAAGGCAGATGCTCTAT
>JAMPIM010000033.1 GCA_023662705.1 Candidatus Gastranaerophilales bacterium
TATAGTAAAATAATACCATGAACAATAATAAAGTCGGCATATTTTTTGTTTTACCAGCTCTAATCGGAACATTTATTTTTATTGTTATTCCTATTTTTTGTTCATTTGGTTTAAGTTTCACAGAGTGGGATTTGTTGAATGAAATAAAATTTGTCGGGTTAGAAAACTACAAAGCAGTTTTTACGGAACCTGTATTTTTTCAAATTCTAATAAACACTCTCGTTTATGCAATTTGTACAACAATATTTGCCGTAGCAATTCCGCTTGTTATTGCAAGTATTCTAAACACAAAACTCCGCGGTGCGGAATGGTTTAAGACAATTTACTTTATCCCGTTTATCACACCAGCAGTAGTAATCGCGATTGTCTGGGGCTGGATTTTTGACCCGAATATCGGCGCAATAAATACATTATTTCATACACATCTAAACTGGCTTTTTGACACAAGACTTGCCATGCCGGTATTGATTTTTGTTTCGGTATGGAAATTAATAGGATACAATGTCGTCCTATTTTTAACAGGATTTTCTACCATCAATCAAAATGTTTATGAAGCAGCAAAAATTGACGGGGCAGGGGAAAAAGAAACCTTTTTCAAAATAACATTGCCATTGTTAAAACCGACGACATACTTTGTAACTCTGGTCACCGCAATATCATCATTCCAGATTTTCGATTTAATATATGTTATGACCGAAGGCGGCCCAAAAGATGCAACAAACGTAATTGTTTATTCCATATACAAATACGCATTTGAATACTTTGACATAGGAAAATCCTGCGCGCTTGCATACATATTATTTATCGTTATTTTTGTATTAACACTTTTACAAAAAAAGAAAATCTAACTGCCGTTAGTACCGTTTTTATAACGAGCTTTTGCATTAATAGCATAACAGGTGCTGCACAGTTTTTGAGAAAGTGCAAACATATTTCGCTGAACCATAGCAACATCATTCATTGCCTCCAGCATCTTTTTAGGATCAACCATCGACTCCATTGCATCGTGGTTATCAACTTTTTCATCCGCATACTTTTTAACAAGCAGCTTGTCAATGTAATCTCTAGCTCCAATTGCCATAGACGTACTCCTAAATCCTGTTTTCCCTATATATAGATAAAAACATTTTGAACCGGAAAATTGACTTGTTTGTTACAAAAGTTCATCTTCTTTAATATAACGCGGACGGGCTTTGACTTCGCGGAAAATCTGACCGAGATACTCACCTATAATACCAAGACAAATAAGCTGTAAACCGCCAAAGAAAACTAACAAAATAACTATTGTTGCATAACCTGTTTGAGCTTCGTGTCTGAATAAAGCATCGCAAACAGCATCAATACCAACCATTGCACTTACAAACACCGTAATTAAACCCAATACAGATATTAATCTTAATGGAACAATACTATATGACGTTATTCCGTTCAAAGCAAGACTTGTCAGTGAAAAGAAATTAAATTTTGAACACCCGAGCGCTCTCGGTTTAACATCAAAATGAACAAATGCGGTTTTCAAACCTGTTTCATGGAAAAAACCTCGTAAAAACAATTCTTTTTCAGGATATCTGCTTAAAATTCCGAGAGCTTTATTACTAACAAGCCTAAAGTCCGAATGATTCGGCGGGATTTTAACCCCAAGCAGATTCATAACTTTGTAGAAACACAAAGCCGTAAACTTCTTTAAGAAAGAATCTGTTTTTCTGTCGTTTCTTATCCCCGAAACAATATCTGCTCCGTTGTGAAACTCATCAACAAATTTTTCAATAGCATTTTCATCCTGCTGCAAATCGGCATCAATAGAGATTGCGCAGTCGCAGCCAACCTCTTTTACCCCCATAAGACCTGCAATAAGTGCCTTTTGGTTTCCGTAATTTCTCACGAATTTCATACCCTTAACACGTATTGGATAAGCTTGATGCAGTTCTTCAATAATTTGCCAAGTAGTGTCTTTTGAACCGTCATCAACAAGATAAATATACGACTCAGATGAGATTTTATCTTTTGAAATAATATCATCAAGAACTTTCAATAGTGTTTCTACGGTTGATTTTATAACTAATTCTTCGTTGTAGCACGGAATTATTAACGCTAATTTTGTATTGCTCATTGTATTCCTCTCAGTCATATAATATAATAGGTCATGAGGAAAAACAAGCAGGAGATTAGCTTGACAGGTAAACGATTTATTTTAAACGCAGACGACTTTGGAATGTCAAAAGCATTCAACAGAGCGGTTTTGGAAGGATATGCCGAAGGGCTTTTAAAAAGCGCAAGTCTTACTGCTAACGGGAAAGCATTCGATGATGCAGTCAATGCCGTAATCCCTAAATGTCCTGATTTGGGAGTCGGAATCCACCTCAATATTATTGAAGGTAAATCTTTATGTTCTGATGTGAATACTCTGATTGATTCTGACGGAAATTTCTGCAACTCATACGGACAATTACTATGGAAAGCTTACAATCCGAAAGAAACTGAGTTTTTAGCCGATGTGGAAAGAGAATTCAGAGTTCAAATCGAAAAAGTTTTGTCCGCTGCTCCTGTAACACATATTGATTCACATGTACACACGCATTCTATTCCAAAGATTTTTGAGATTGTTTGCAGATTAGCTAAAGAATACGGAATAAAACAGGTTCGCACCCAGTTTGAAAAACCCTATATTATTCCTGATTTACACAAACATTTAACAATAAAGTATCCGATAAACCTTATAAAAGTTGCTCTTCTGGATACATTTACGGCAATAAATGAAACAACCGTAAACAAATGGGGGCTAAAGACAAATGAGTTTTTAATCGGTGTAACTTATACTTCAATGATGGACGCTCTTGCAGTTTCCTACGGAGTTATGGCTGTTAATTATGATAATACAACCATAGAAGCATTGATTCATCCTTGCAGATATGATGACGGAACAATTGATAACCACTTTACCGAATTTATGATTACAAAAAACAAAAAACTCAAAGAAAAAATTGAGAGCATGGGATTTGAGATAACAAACTATGTTGAAAAAGAAGCTTAGTATTTCAGTAGTTATTCTTATGTTTATATCCTGTGCGGTTTTTCTTGTTCCGCACGACAAAACTTATAAAGTTATTGATGTTGAATCCCCGACAAATATTACCCTTGATAACGGAAGCTTTGAACTAAAAGAGCTTGATTGCTTTGATTCAGCTTTCACAAAGCATAACAAAGAACTTGCAAGACATTTAGGTATCACGGAACAAGAAGGTTTTCTTTTAGGAAACCTCGGTAAATACAGATTTGAAAACCTGCTCAAAGGTCACAATGTTTATATTAAAAACAATGACCTAATATATTATCGATATGGCTACCGCGACCGTTTCTTTTATTCGGGATTTTGTATAAAAGACTCAGAACCTTGTTCAAAAGATGCTTTTGAATATCAACTCAAATCAATCAGACGCGCACATTACAAGGTTTTGGATATGGAAACCGAACAAAGTTATGAACTTGATGATAACAAAATCCGCGCACTTAAGAATTTTATTGTAGTAAGAAAATCCCATCTGCCTAAAAAAGTAATAATTAAACAAAAACCTGCAAATTCCCTCACAAAAGGGAATATCAAAATCTATTTTTCTGATTTAACCACAAAGCTCAAACCCGACAGAGAATGCTCAAGCGATATTTGCAAAGAGATTCTATCAAATATTAATAAAGCCCAAAACACAATTGATATGGCGATTTACGGATACTCAAGAGTTCCCGCAATAGAAAAGTCTCTTGAAAACGCAATTAACCGCGGTGTAAAAATCAGATTGGTTTATGATTTAAACTCCAAAGGAGTAAATATATACGAGGATACTTCCCGCATTGTAAAAATGATTTCTCAAAACAACAGCGATAGAAATTCTGCTGAAGCAAACAGCATAATGCATAATAAGTTCTATATTTTTGATGATAAAATTTTGATAACAGGTTCGGCAAATCTTTCACATACGGATATGTCGGGGTTTAACTCCAACAGCATTGTTGTTATAAATTCAGAAGAAATTGCAAAAATCTATAAACAAGAATTTGAACAAATGTTTGCAGGAAAATTCCACTCTTCAAAAGGGGTAAATATAAAAAAATCTGATTTGGGGATTTATTTTTCACCGCAGGATAAGAGTATCACTAACGCGGTTTTACCAATAATTCGCGGAGCAAAGAAATACATCTACATCCCAACTTTTGTACTCACTGAAAAACGCGTAACCGAAGAATTAATTAACGCCAAAAAGCGCGGAGTAGAAGTAAAAGTTATAATTGATGCGCTTAATGCATCAAGCAAATATTCAAAACACCAAATCCTGAGAGATAACGGAGTTTCTGTCAAAACAGAGAATTATGCAGGCAAAATGCATTCCAAATCAATGATTGTGGATGATGAATATGTTCTAATCGGTTCAATGAATTTTTCTTACAGCGGTGAAAATAAAAATGATGAAAATTTGATTGTAATTAAAGATTCCGAATTAGCAAAATTTTATAAAAACTTTTTCCTTTATCAATGGAGTAAAATTGATGATAAATGGCTAAAATACAACGCACGTGCAGAAGGCAAAGATTCAATAGGCTCGTGCGAAGACGGAATTGACAACAACTACGACGGATTCGCCGATAAAGATGACCCAGCTTGCAGGAGCTAAATTTTCTCTACAACAACTTTGTGCAAACCTTTTGGACTGTCTACATTGCGTTTGAGTTTTAATGCTGTTTCAAGAGCGATAAGCTGAGAAATAACCACATTTGCAAAGAGCTGTTGAATCTCATTTTCGCAGTCAACATTAATATGAAAATCAGGATTCAAACGCACATCGGAAGGCCCGATTACTGCAATTTTCGGATGATAATCAGCCTTAATTTTATTGATATTACTTACCGAGCGTTCTGAAATCTCGTGTACGGAAATATAAATCAAAGTTGATTTATTATTCAAAACTGCAACATGACCGTGCATAAATTCACCTAAGATGGCAGCACTGATGTTTTTATAAGAAGTTTCTTTAATCTTCAACGCAGCTTCTTTAGCCAAAGAATAGGAAATCCCGTCAGCGGTAATGATCACAATATTTTCTTTCGCCAAATGAGAAGCAAATTTTCTAATCTCATCACGTTTAGCAAGAGCTTTTTCCACAATCGCACCAAGATGGAAAAGAGATTTTTTATATTCGGCAGTTTCGAGCCCTGTGTTTTCAATAAGCTTTAATGAAATCAGAATTAGACAAAGCATTTGCGAAGTAAACGATTTTGTCGCCGCAATTCCTGTTTCTTCTCCTGCATAACACGCTACCTGATAGTCGCAAGCTTTCCAGATTGAAGAGTCGGTAACATTTGTTATACAAAGAGTAGGAAGGTTTGTTTCTGCTTTTACGCGCTCTATGGATTTAAGAGTATCACTGGTTTCTCCAGATTGGGTGATAAAAATATACAAGGTATTTTCGTCGTGCGGGATGAGGTTTTTCAGCAAAAACTCGCTTGAATAAATTGCTCTGGTTTCGATTTTGGAAATCTTTTCAACCAAATCGACAGCAAAACGTGCGCAATGATAAGAAGAGCCCGACGCAACGAGCACAATTTTCTTAATCCCCTGAGGCAAATCCAGTTTAATTTCGCCCGTTTCAGGGTCAATATATTTCATCAAAATATACGGGATAATCTTCGCCTGCTCGGAAATCTCCGATTCCATATTGGTTTTTTGCTTTTTAAAAAACATTAGGAGCCCTCAAATTTATATTAATATTATAACATATTTTGGACTCAATTTGTTATTATTCGTCGGTAAACGTAAAGTCACTTGGCAAATTTGCTACAATTTTAGCAATAAATTTTTCTGGAGATAAATTGTATGCCTCTGCCAATTTAAAGATTGTAGTTAATTGAGGATCTTTTAAACCACGTTCTCCTGTACTTATAATTGCAATAGAGATATCATTTTCACTTGCAAACATAAATTGACTTTTATCGCCTCTAAGTTCTTTCATTGTTTCCGCTAAGGCATTAAGTATTAATTGTTTTTTTGATAACTGCTCTTGCATAATAAGATTCTAATGTTAAAATTAACTTATCGCTTTCACGAACGTAATTACACAAAACTACTCATCAGGACTGTTTTTATAGTGAAAATCTTTAAGCAAATCCACAAGCGACATATCTAACGTATAAGCTAAGTTCAATAAGGTTGAAAATTTAAAATCTACTAGACCATTTTCAATACGGCTTAGAGTCGCAGAAGTAACACCACCTCTGGTAAACGCTATATTGTTTAGAGAATCTGATTTTTCTTTTCTTATTTTCTGAACATGAATACCAAAGGCATCTAAGTTATCTTTAACTAAATGTTTCATATATGTAATATTAAAAAATTTTTTTGAACATATCATTACACACATGTAATAGTAAAGAATATAAAGCGAGGTTAAAATGCTTGAACCAAAATTTTATGAATATTTCGACGCACTTATCTTTAATATAGATAGAGCGTCACTATTCGCATTTGAATTAACTGAAACTTGCAAAAAAGCAATCAATAAACGAAAAATGGCTAATAATACCAGTGAAATCGAAATTTTAGAAGAACTTTTATTTTCATTTAACAAAATTTCTGACAAATTATCCGAGTTTTATGATGATACAGAATTGATAAAATTACCCGAGAAGGAAGTTGATGAAACACTTAATAATATTGTATATTTCAAAAACCCAGATGATACAGAATAATACTTAAACCCCGAACACCGCTCTTACATAATAATTTTCATCGTTTTTCAGTTGGTTTTTCAAATCCTCAAACGGGGTCAAAACTGCTATCTGAGCAACCTTTTCCCTAATCGTATATTCAGTTTCGACTAAAGAGCGTTCTAACATTTTCAAAAGTTTTTCCGATTCAATATCATCAACAAAATTCTTCAGAGTTTCCAAACACCAGTAAAGTTTGAATAATTGTTTATTAATCACATACTTTTTATCGCGAAAAGCAATTTTATCCAATTCTTCAAAAGAATTTTGAATAAACCCGAGAATTTTTTCAAGATAAATCGCTGTAAAACCTTCATTCTGTTTCAGAATCGGAACAAAATCCACCACCAGTCTGCAAATATTAGCATTAATATCAATTGTTGCATCCGCAAAAGTTTCCGCCTGATTAAAAAACTTAACACAATCAGGATTTTCTCTAACAAGATTACTGATTTTTAAAGAAACCGCTTCTCTGATTTTCCCGTCACAGCCCGTAAGATTAGAAACCAAAATATCAGCATCCAATTGGTTATTTATTTCCGACAAGCGCAATGCCGCAAGCTGTTTTTGAGGAATATTCCCGTTTTGAAGCATTTCCAGAAGTTCTGAATGAGTGAATGACTTCGTTGACATTTCAAATGCTTGTTCAAAATTAGTATCTAAATCTTTATAAAAACCTGAATTCAAATTGTGACTCCGACTATCTTACAACTTTATTTTAGCACAAGGGTTATTGAATTAGTGTAAAAAGGTAGTTTTAATGTATAATATAAACAAGGAGAACTCAATGAACGCTATTTTGAATATATTACAAAAATGTTTTTTCTTTGAACAAGAACCGCAAAGAATCGGTCTCACAAGATTCAAAGAACCTGTTGCAGTTAAAACACAAGAAACCCCGTCTATAAAAAATAAAGATGTAAAATTATCTGATTTAATGAGAAGAAGCTAATCTTTATTAATCGAAAAATATACGTCTTTCAAACGCTTTTTGCTGATATGAGTATAAAGCTGGGTCGTCGAAACATCGCTGTGACCTAAAAGTTCTTGAACAACACGCAAATCAGCTCCGTTTTCAAGAAGGTGAGTTGCAAAACTATGGCGCAATGTGTGCGGAGAAATGTTTTTATGAATCTGCTTTCCGCGCTCATGTATCAGGGTATAAACATCCTGACGATTAATAAATCTACCGTTATCCAACACAAAAAATCTTTTTGAGTTCAAGTTATGTTTTTTTAGAGTTAATTCCCTTTGGGGTAAATATTGTCTAATCGCTTCAAGCGCCTTACCCCCGAATGGAATAATTCTTTCTTTTGAACCCTTACCAAAACATCGGACGTATTTAGAAGATAAGTCTATATCATTCATTTTAAGATTCACAAGTTCCGAAACACGCAGTCCGCAGCTATATAAAAGCTCCATAACCACTTCTTCCAAAGGTGTTAAATTTGAATGAAGCATCTCTTCAATCTCTTTTAAAGAAATTATTTTAGGTAATCTCTGAGGAACTTTTGGCTGTTCAAGCGTCGAAGCGGGATTTTTATCCAAAATATTCATTGAAGTTGTCCACTTAAAGAACCCGCGAAGCGAAGCAACTTTTCTAATAACACTGGTTGGAGCGAGTTTACGCTCTTTTAATGTGCGAATATAAGAATTTATTGTAATCCTATCCACTTTCTCCAAGCTTTCAACACCACCCGCAAAATCGTACAAATCCCGTCGATAGGCATCTATCGTATTGGGAGATAAACCCTTTTCGAGTTCTAAGTATTCAAGGTATTGAGAGATTATTTCGTACATTACAGTCTCAAATAAGCTTCACGAAGAATATAATCTTCAAGCGCTTTTTTATCAGAGTTTGAAAGTTTCATATCGTTATTAATTATACAGAATACGTATTTGTGTCCGCTCTTTGCTTCCAAATATCCTGCAATCGAACTTACATCACTTAAAGTTCCTGTTTTAGCTCTCAAATTTCCTTTTAAAGGGAGCATTCTGTGAGTGAGTGTTCCTTCGCCCGGAGTCGGAAGCTTTTGCATTATTTTATTATCTTTGTTTACCAGAAGAAAATCACTTACAAAGTTTGTTGAAACAAGATTATTCTTGGATACACCGCTGCCGTCAGTTATTCTGATTCGGGAATTGTCAATTTTATGTTTAACACAATAGTCATTAAACATTTTTACACCGGAAGAATCTGTTCCTGTTTCTAAACCGCAGTATTTACCTCCTGCAAGTTTAAAGATTGTTTCAGAAACCATATTATTACTGTTTTTCAAAACATCATTTATTGCAGGTTCAACACCGCGTGTAATTTTTGCCTTGATTTTGTCAGAATCTTTGACTTTATCAGTAGTAAAGACCGTTTTTAAATAAACTTTTCTGTTTTCAAGAGCCATTTTTGTTTGAAGCTCAAAATTTCTTTTAATATTACTTACAGGAATATAAACCGTTGTAGGTCGTGCAACCGTTCCTGCAAGCACGATTGTATTTTCGCTTATTGCGCTGTCGCGGTGAATATCTAAATTAGTTTTATCACCCTTTGTAATATTATTGAAAAACACAAGCGGGTATTTAGCAGGATTAATAATAGTTGCAAATTGACCGTTTTGAGGAGGCATAATTGTAAGTTTAATCAAGTTTTTATCCAGATTATAAGCCCCGAATTTCGGCATAAGAACATTCATATCATCATCCCACTGCCAGCCTTCTCCCCAGGTTTTAGAATCAAGAATACTGTCGTCAATATAAAGTTTTTTTGTATCAACACTAACCTGATTAATCAGCTGTCTCAATTCTTTTGAGGATAAATACGGATCCGCGCCGAGTTTCAGAATGTATTCATCATTGCCTCTTGAATAAATTTCGGTAGAAAACTCATAATCGTCTCCCAGAGTTTCGGCTATAACAGGTGTAGTTAAAACTTTTTGCACTGAAGCAGGCGACATAAGGATTTTTTCGTTCAGTGAATAAACTGTTTTCCCTGAAGCACTCTTGATTGAAATGGCAATTGATTCCGTATCAACGCCTGATTCTTTTAATACACTTGAGAAATCACTTTTAACCGTTTTTGCATTTGCTCCGAGTGCAAACATTGCCATAGCGCAAAATGATATTAATAACTTTTTCATTTTATAACCACCTCATACGAGTCTTTTATATCTTCCAAAACTCTGCATTTATCTCTAAATTCATACATCTCATCAAGATTAATTTCGGCAAAAA
Organism: Candidatus Gastranaerophilales bacterium; assembly: GCA_023662705.1. GTDB lineage: Bacteria > Cyanobacteriota > Vampirovibrionia > Gastranaerophilales > Gastranaerophilaceae > CAG-196. The sequence continues at coordinate 9,979 of JAMPIM010000033.1, forward strand.
TTCCTCCTTCAATCTCATTAATCTCGCTTAAAATATCGCCTTTATAATCCAAAATCATCGAATGTCCGAGATTTCTTGTTCCATCTTTCAATACTCCTGTCTGGGTAAGAGCAACAAAATAACTCTGATTTTCAACAGCACGGGAAGTTGTCATAGAATCCCACGGAATCTTTTTGGAAGCACCCCACGCTGCCATATTAACAAGAATATCCGTGCCTGCCTTTCTGTAAGCACGATAGATTTCAGGGAAACGAATATCATAACAAATAGTAAGCCCTATTTTTACACCGTCCAATTCTACCATCACAGGATTAGCTCCGCGTGTAATAAATTTCCCTTCATCACATCCGTAATAAGAGAACAAATGGTTTTTATCATAAGTGCAAACCAGCTCTCCCTTACGATTTATAACAGGACAAGTATTTGTCATACCTTTAAGAATTATACTTCCGCCAATAATATTTGTATTATATTTTTTTGCAAGTCTTTTAAGCATTTTAACGGATTCAGCCGTTTCAAGCTCTTCCGCGCAAGCCTCAAAACTCGGACAATCCCAGCCCGATGTCCAAACCTCAGGCAAGAAAACAAAATCAGCACTTTTTTCAAAAAATTCTTTTTCAATCAGTGCTTCAACTTTTTTTATATTTTTCTCAACATCTGCAATCACTGAACCCATCTGGATTGCAAGGAGTTTTACTTTTGTTTTCTTCTCCATAATCCGAATTTATACACCTTATTATAAGCCTCAGGAGCTCTGCGTTCCAAATCTTCCAGACTCGCTTGAAGCTTTTGTCTTGCTTCTTCTTCATCACCGGTTACATAAATCGGTTCACCATAAAGATTAATTAATCTGACATCAAGAATAGGCATTCTCAAACCATCCCAAGATGGTAATTTAAACCAGTTGAAATTTTCAGAATACCAATAAATCGGAACAATCGGCACTCCTGCCATTTTAGCAATTTTAACAACACCGTCTTTTGCAACTTTTGCAGGTCCTCTCGGGCCGTCAACCATCATTGCACAGTTTTCACCGTTTTTAAGCGCATCAATCATCTGCATAGAAGCTTCTACAGCACCTTTACGACCTTTCGAACCGCGAACAAGCTTAAAACCCCATTTGCCTACAACACGCGCAATGACTTCACCATCTTTAGAACGGCTGATTAAAACATTTGTTTTACTTCTGTTCTTAAGTCCGTGAATACAACATTGGTGAGCGTGCCACATTGCATAAATACAAGGTTCCGTATCAGGATGATCAACCTCTACAATATGCGTAAAAAACTCTTGTATTCTGAATATTGAATACACTAAATCGGCTAATCTGCCTAAATTTTTCCCGTCAACTAATCTAACCATTCTCTGATTATACAATAAAATCAAGAAACGTGGTATACTTATTACTATGAAAAAACTTATTTTAATTTTATCATTTTTTATCTTTTCACTAACTGCAAAGGCAAATTTTAATGATATTTATATTGCCGATATTCAATACGACTGGATAAATAAAAACAATATTGAAAAAGAAGCTATAATAAGCGAAGTTCACGATATAATTTTTGAAAACGACGCATCACTGCCCAAACAAGAAAAATTTCGTTCTCAATTTAAAGACAGATTAAAAGATAAAAACTTCAAAGAGCATTACTTTGCAGCTTCTGCCGGCTACAAAGAGTACAAAGACTATAACATTTCCGCTTTTTATTACAAAAAACAAAAACATATTTATATGTATGCACTACAGGACAAAAAAGATGTTTCTAAATCATATTATTATGACGCGCTCGGACATCTTGTATATGTAGATTTCAATTTCGGCGAATATCCTGATTATCCATACTACACAATCCAGTACAAGATTTCAGGAAACCCTGTAAGCGCAATTTATTATGTATCAAAAGATAACCAGTATTTATTTACTCCTGACGGGGAATTTACAGGAGTCTGGTATAAGAATAATTTATATGATAAACACTCTAAAGTTATTCTAAAAAGGACAAGTTATTAATGAAATTCGAAGAAAAAGTTGCGAAAATTCTTATCGAAAAAGGTCTAACCGTATCAACCGCAGAATCCTGTACAGGCGGGCTTTTAAGTTCAAAACTTACTGATATTTCAGGAAGTACAGCATATACAAAACTCAACCTTGTCACATACACAATTCAGGCAAAAAGAAAAATGCTCGGAGTTTCAATTAACGAAGAAGATGTTGTAAGTGAAGACTGCTCATTTCAAATGGCAAAAGGGCTTCATGAACTTACAGGTGCCGACATTTGCCTTTCTACTACAGGAAATGCAGGCCCGACAGGAGAACCGGTCGGCTTAATGTATTCTACAATTTATACAAGAGAAAAATCTCAAAGCTACAAAATTCTCTTAGATTCATCCATACCAAGAGTTAAAATGAAAGAAAAATTTGCAGAAGAAGTTTTGAAAAACCTGTTTGAATTTTTAGAGAAATAACGCATAAGCAAAAATTTCGCCAACCTGATGGTTATAGAACCTTCCGTCATCTTTGGTAAACAATTCCCGCCAATGACTCTCAGGAGTACCATCAAGCGAATAAGAAGGATTACACATCATCAAATGATGTGTATTTGTGTCATACCTTAATGGAAATAAATCTTCCATCTGCATAAAACTCGGCAGTTTATCACTTGCAAGTTCAAAACCAAAAATTGCATTTCTGATTCTGTTCAAACGAACCTCATAAGGAGTTCCGCCTTCGGTATTGTCATTTGAAACTTCAACTCCGGGAGCATAATCTCTGGAGAACTTTAGCTCGTTTGACCAGTGTTTTACGGTTTCAAAATCATCCACACTGACAAAAGCCGTACCTGCATTAAGCCCCATCAGACGATATCTTTCAAAATCATCAGAACTCTTTTCACCAACAAAACTTAATGTCATACATCCTGAACGCCTTCGGATTTCGTCAGTAATATACTGCATTTGATTATAATCAGGAAGAGCTCCTACACCTGCATAATAGTGCATTTCATACCCGCCAATATGTTTTGCGGAGTCAATAAAAATAGCTTCAAAACCCAGATTAACAAGTTTGACCATTTCCTGAATATAAAGTTCTACGTGTTCGGGATTATGCCATTGGAATTCTTTATCCTCCTGATAAGGAGCGCAAACTTTCATCTGTCCAGCGGAAATAACAGTACGAAAACCTGTTTTTAACCCGCGAAAATGAGCAAGGTCATTGAACGCCCTGAACTGCTCTTCCGTTGAAATTTTATAATCAATAATATTTTCGCTATATCCCACACCAAGTTTGATTCCATAAATAGAATTTTCTTCCCAAGGTGCTTTATTAATTCCGTCACCATAAATATTCGGCCAAATCTGAGATAAAATAACACAATTTGCCCAGCTCTTTGCAGAAGGCGGAATCGCAGGAAGCATTTTAATCGCACTTATCAAACCGTTTCGTGTTTGATTTCCATGCATCTCAGCAATAGCACGGTTATTGATTTCTATATAATTAGCAAGCCTACCCCATTTGTCTCCATAATTTGGAGAAACCACATTATCAGGAAAAGTTTCATAAAAAGTTGTACACTCACACAAGGATACAATACTTTCCACAGCTTGTTTTAACGAACGCTCCAAAAGCTCGGAAGGTAAAATATTGGAAACCCATTGTTTAAGATTCCCGTCATTCAAAGCTCTGTAACGATGTTCCTCCGTCCATTTATCATAATGGAGCTTCGTATCAAAAGAATATGCTTCTAATAATTTATTAACTGCGTTCATATAGATAAAATAAAAAATTTTTAATAAAAAATCATTCTACTAAACGACAATTTTTCAATAATTATAATGATACGAATTATCTACATCATATTTTCTCATTAAATCAACTGCCAAATTCTTAATATCAGTATATTTATTTGCAGTCATAAAAATATTTCTAAAATCATTCGCCACAGAACCACCTGTCGGTAATAAAAATTTAAGATTCATAAGAGACGAATAATAAGAATTGTACTTATAAAGCTCTACGAATTTTGAATTAGTCTGAATATTTTTAACAACACTGTTGATTTTAAAAAGTCCATATTGAGTATTATAAACGAGTTTTCCGTCATGATTAACCACACCCCATTTGCCATCTTTTTTTACTTTATAATAACCTTTCATATCAAGAGCTTGTATCTTTGCATAAACAGGTGAAGCAATTATTCTGCCGTCTTTTTTATCTGCAAGTCCGAATAACTTATTATTTTTAAAATAAATAACATTGTCATCAGCTTTTTCAATTTTTGTATATTTGCAGTCTAAAATAGTTTTACCGTCTATATCTATAACACCGTATTTACCGTTACAGTTAACCGTAAAATAACCGTTTGATAAATTTTCTATTATACCGCTGTAATTCAAAGGCAAAACAATATTTCCTTTAGAATTTATTATTCCGCAAGCCGATGAACTATTGCGACAAACACTAAGCGCGCCACGTAAATAGGCAACATAGCCGTATTGCGGCTGTAAAACAGTTTGTCCGTTTGCAGATACAGCACCAAACCTGCCATTTCGGGTAACCTTATACATTTCTGAATCAAGAAAAACTACATCATCCCATTCCAGAGCAAGAACCAATTTACCATATTTATTTGCAATGCCGTATTTACCGCGTTTGCTAAGCTTATATAAATCCTCATAAAAATAACCGGCACTGTCATAATCAGGATTAATTATTATACGCCCGTATTTATCAACAATTCCCCAACTGCCATATTTTTTAACACTAAAAGTAGAATTATATTCTAATTCAATATCGTCGTACTGAGGCGAAATTATAACCTTGCCGTATCTGTCCATAACACCATAGCGACCGTATTGAGAGATTTTTATATAATCATAATCCGCAGGAAAAGAGTCTATATAATCATAAATCGGCTGTGTAACATATCCTTTTGAGTTATACAAGCCATAACGACCGCGTTCCTTATACGCTGAGACGGAAGGATTCAGATATTTTGTCGATTCTGCATTCTCAGGTTCAAATCCGGCTGCAAAAGATTGCAGGCAGGTAATTGTACCTGATATACAAAAAACTATAATTAATACTAATTGTTTAAATTTCATCAGCCATCTTTTTTTAATCTAATTTTGCCATCAAGTCTTCTATTGCTGAAATTTCAAACTTAGTCTGGCTAAGCATAAATGTTTCTGCAATCAAAAGTGCAGTAGGAACAAGTGCTGCAATAATACAAAGAATAATACTCTGCAAATCATCGCCAAAGTTTGTCATAAAATATGATACGTTCATAGTAAATTCAATAAATATAATTGCGCAGCCGATTGATAATGCCATTGCTTTTTCACTATCCAGTTTGCGAACCGCCTGAAGCCCGAGTATATTTACACCGTGAATCATATAATCACTGAAACCATCCTGTTTAATAACACTTGAACCTTGAACTTTTTTAGAATTAGTAAATGCCATCGTAAAAGCAAGAAACGCAAAAATAATCATAAATGTTGCAAGTACAAGGAACACCGGACTGAATCTCAAGCCCGAAATTCTCACCCAGCCGGCTGCTTCAGGGAAGCATTGCGCAAGGGTATTAGAAACACCGTAAGCAAGAAAAGGAGCTGTCAATACCCCAAGAAACATCTCACCGACAGATTTTATCTGCAAATTAAACAATCTGTCCTTAAGATTTTCTAATTTATTTTGACTCAGCTGATTAATAAATTTCTCAATCCAGCTTCTGTAATCATGCATAATTGATTCAAAGTCTTCTCTGTATTCATACTGATCAAGAACATAACTCATAGAATGTCCAAAGTTTTTGAAATAACCGCCTGCATAAGCCATAATAACATTCAAACCGACAAAAAACGCTGAAACAAGAATAGCAAAAAGCGGACCGAGATTAATATAATAAAGTAAATTAATTACATAAACAGCAATAAAGAATATTGTTGCAGTCATCATCAAACCACCTTGGGCATGATTAGAAACTTCACTTTTATGAGATTTATTTTGATAGAATAAAAATACACCGTGTTTCAGCACAAAGCATAACGCAGTAATTGCAATCCCGAAAAGAATATATATATTGATATTAATCGGCAGCTGAATAAAATTAGCAGTTTCTTCTATCTTCAAACCTGTCAAATAATTTGAGACCCCAAACGCTGAAATAAATGAAGTCACAAACATTGCAATATGCACAAAGTTTGCACTTTTTGTATTAACGGAAATTCTTTTTTTCAAATCAAAAGTAGCAAAACCCGTTTCTTTAACTATAGTTGTTCTTGCTTCTTCAAGGTCTTTTTTTTGTAATTCCAATTGTTCCTTAGGTGAGAGTTTTGTATTGCTTACAACAGACGCAACCTGTACTCTTGATTGATCAATATCCACATTTTCGGTTTCTATATTAGGTGTTGCCGCCGCCTGTATTTCTCGATGCATCTGTTCCTGCTTGGTAACATCAGCTATTTTTAGAATTAAATAATCATCCGAATCCGCAAGCTGGAATTTAACAGCGTTTGAGATTGAAGCACGCTCACCGAGAGGAGTGTTTTTATACAAAAACTTTTTAGTACCGGAACTGTTTATAATAATACATTTTTGATCTTCTTCTCTGTAATGAAGAGTTATCAAAAACTTTTCACCGATACTCATTACATAATCACAGTTTAAATCAGAACCGATTGTAATTTGTTCCTGATTAAAAACTCTTTTATTATTCTTACTTGCAACTATTATTGCCATATTCACCTCAAATTATCTTTCAATAGCATTCATAAAATTATTAATTGCCTTATCAATTCCCTGCTCTGTAGCAATAATCAATTTTGATTCACCTAAAACAGGAGCTAACTTAGTTTTCACAACATCCAGTTTTTGAGGATGAGCATAGACAAACATCATTACCAGCTCAGGAGATTGAGTTTGAACTTTTTTAACCTCATTTGGTAAATTATTCCAGTTAATCTGTTTTGAAATATCACCTTCGTTTTCTAAATCACCAACAACAATAATTGATGGATTATATCCTTCATTATTCATGGAAGAAGCAAAGCCCAATGCTTTTTCCATACCTACACCATAAGCAGTTCCCCAATCTTTTGAATCATATTTTGTAAACTCATTCATTGAATCTGATATAGCTTTAGTATGATGCGCAGAACCTTCAAATATCAAATATGCATCTTCTGAAACACGGATAATTTTTACAACATCTTCCGGATCAAGACGATTACAAAGTTGTTTAATAAACTTCTTTTGTTCACCTAATTTTTTTTGATTAGATGCTGAAGCATCCACCACAAAAATCACAGATGATGGTACAAATTCATCGAGTTTAATATTTTTCAAACCCATACCCGTCAAAAATATACCACAAAATACTACCAGCAATATTATAACAAGCTTAACAGCTCTTTTATTCATATAAGTTCTCCTGTTTTACATCTATTATAATATTTATACACTATATTGTAATACTTTTGATAGAGGAGTTTTTAACCTAAAACCTTATTGATTCTATATCGGAAAAATTACCAGGAGTAAGCGAAGAATCATAATCCGCCATTTCAATTCCGCCATTAACTTTAACAACAGTACGTTGTGTACCTTTCGGGAATTCAAGAATATTCTTGCCCTCCAGAGAACGAATTGTTCTGTTAATATCTTTTATAGAATCCAAAGTAATATTATCAGAAGCTCCTCTGACAAGACGAACATTGATATCAGTTATATGCCTGTTTTTATCAACACTAAAACTATATTTAAACATAACACCTTTTTTAAGTTGATAAGATTGGGTTTCTAATGAATTATTTGAGATAGTATTGCAAATATCAGCTCGCCACTTATTCCAAACAATCTTCTCATTAATCTGACCCATAAAGGATTTAGAAGACTCCTCTTTCTGTTTTTGCTTTGCCTGAGCCTTTGGCTTCGGAGTCATTGCAGGTATCGGCGTCGTCACAGTCTGCGGTGATTCGACCACTACCTTTTCTTGCTGTTTAGCACGCATTCGCACCGATTTCATATATTCTTCGCGCGTTATATTCGTATTTTGAACTTTTATATTTGATTCAAGAGCTGTTCCGACTTTTTGAGGAACAAATTTTACATCCTGAGACTCAATAGATGCCGTTTTCATAAGAGCTTCTTTTGATCCAATCATAACAGGTTTATGCATTTGAGGCTCAAAAGCTACAATAATCAAGGTTATAATTGAAACTATTAAAGCAACTAATAATTTAAACACTAAAGCCTCATAAATCTCTTTTAAAAAAGGACCCCTCGCGGGATCCTTTAAAATGGTGGGCAGGGGTGGATTCGAACCACCGTACTCTCGCGAGAACAGATTTACAGTCTGTCGCCTTTAGCCACTCGGCCACCTACCCATATTCAGTTTTCATAAAAATTGCCTTTGACGAGATTTGAACTCGTGGCCTCTCCCTTACCAAGGGAGTGCGCTACCCCTG
>JAMPIM010000034.1 GCA_023662705.1 Candidatus Gastranaerophilales bacterium
TTATGGAAAATATTTTTATAATTTTACTTGGTTTATCAATGATTTATATAGCCTCAACAAGCAGACTTGCGGCTCACGTTAATATGCTTGTTGCTCAAGGATGGTTATTATTCTTTGTTTGTTTAACCGGATTTGCGAAAGAACCTTGGTTTGGCTTAGGATTACTTACCAATAAGGATTTGATTGTTGCAAACTTACCTCATATTTGGAGTTTATTGTTTGTAGTTTTTGAAACCCTTATTGTTAAAGCTATTGTTATTCCTTGGTTCCTTAATAAGGTTGTTAAAAAGACTCACGCTCACAGAGATACGGATGCAAATATTCCGCACTTCTATTGCTTATTTATATCAAGTATAATCCTTTTTGCAGGATTCTTGGTTGCAAATGTTGCGACAGAAGATTTCAGATTAGTTGATCCAATGTATTTTGGTGTATCTTTAGCAATAATTATTACAAGTTTATGGTTAATAACTATTAAACATAAAGTTTTATCAAATGTTATCGGTTTTATTACAATGGAAAACGGTATTTTCTTACTTTCTCTTTCCGTTGCAAAAGAAATGCCGATTATTGTTAACCTTGGTGTTCTTCTTGACTTGTTTATCGCAGTATTTATTCTCGGTATGCTTGTTAGAGAAATCAATGACGAGTTTGACGATATGGAAGTTTCACATTTATCAGATTTAAAGGACTATGAATACAATGATTAATTTAATTTTATTATTTCCGCTCTTAGCGTGTTTAATATTGTTCATATTCAAAAAAGGTTTCTTGAACAATTTAATGATAAATATCTATGCAGTATTGCACTTTTTAGCAAGTTTAGGATTTTGTTTGTTCGGTAAAGATGTTTTGCCGCTGCCTTCATCACAGTTTTTTGCAGTAACACCTAAGAACTTTATTTTCCTTGCTGTTATGTCAATTGTATTTTTAGCGGTTGCTATTTATAACAACGGTTATATGAAAGACTATGCAGCAGATGTAAGAAAAGCAAGACATTATACTTATATGGTATTGTTCTTTGTATTCTCTATGACAGGTGCAATTCTTACAACAAACTTAGGTGCTGCCTGGGTATTTATTGAAGGTACAACTTTAGCAAGTGCTTATTTAATTTATTTCCACAAAACAAAACATTCAATTGAAGCGGCTTGGAAATATGTTTTCATCTGTTCAATCGGTATTGCTTTAGCTTTTGTCGGTATTATTCTTTTGACAGTTGCAACAGGAAGCTTAAACTCATTATTCTATGATGATTTAATGAACAATGCTCAACTATTTAATCCATTCTGGTTAAAATTAGCATTTGTATTTATCTTGTTTGGTATTGGTACAAAAATGGGTCTTGCACCTGTTCACTTCTGGCTGCCTGATGCTCACGCAGAAGCACCGTCACCTATCAGTGCTTTGCTTTCAGCAACACTTTTGAACTCAGCTTTCTTGATGATTCTGAATGTGTTTGGTGTAATGATTGCAGCAGGGGCTGATGGTTACGCTAGAATTATGATGTTAACAATGGGATTCTTGTCATTGTTTATTACAGCGGTATTTGTTTACCATATTAATAACTACAAAAGAATGCTTGCATATTCTTCAATTGAAAATATGGGTATTTTGATTATTGGTGCTGCATTAGGCGGAATCGGGGCTGTTGCAGCAGTTATCCACTTAATTGGTCACTCATTAATCAAAGCTGCATTCTTCTTAACTTCTGGTAATGTGCTTGAACTTTACAGAACTAAGAAAATTAAATCAGTTACAGGGTTATTAAAAACAGATAAGAAAACAGGCTGGCTATGGGTTGCATCTTTCCTTGGTATTGCTGCATTCCCTCCATCAGTATTGTTTATAAGTGAATTTATGACAGTTAAAGCAATGCTTGCACAAAACAAAATTGTTCTTTGTATTTTGTTTGTCTTATTGCTTACAATAATTCTTTTCGGATTAGCAAAATCTGTTATCAGAATGAGTTTCTCACCTACAGAAAAAGAAATTCCTGAAAAGAAATTATCTTGGACAATGTATGCACCTCAGTTTGTGTTGCTTGCAGCAGCGTTTGTATTGGGTATATTTATGCCGCAATATGTGACAAATGTTGTCTCAGCACTCACACAGGCTATCGGGTTTTAGGGAGGTTTTAACGTGAACTGGATTATAACAGAAAATAATAAACGAATTAATGCTTTTGATATTCCGACAGTTTCTATTGATGAGATTAAAACTGATTTTGCGAATATGAATATGCGCCTTATTGGATTCTTCGGAAAACAAGAATTTGATAATGTAAGATTGTATGTTGTGTTATCAGATGATAAAGTGGGTAAACTATATGTGACATCAACTTTTTTTGATAAGACAGTTAAGTCATATGAATCATTTACTCAAAAGTTCCCGATGTTCCATATTTTTGAACGAGAATTTTATGAAGAATTTGGTATTGAACCGCTTAATCATCCATGGTTAAAACCTGTACGTATCAATCAGGATAAATACCCATTCTTTGAAATGAAAGGGGATGAAGTACACCAGGTCGCAGTTGGTCCAATCCACGCAGGTGTAATTGAACCCGGTCATTTCAGATTTATGTGCCATGGTGAAAAAGTTTACGATTTGGAAATAATGCTTGGCTACCAGCACAGAGGTGTTGAAGAAGTTCTCCTAAAAGAGGGTAAATATAATAATAGATTAGCAGAGTCTGTTTGCGGTGATTCCGTAATTGCTTATAATATGGCTTATTCTCAGGCGATGGAAGCTTTGTCTGATACAGCTGTTACTTCAAAAGCACAAATAATAAGACGTGTTGCATTAGAAATGGAACGTATAGCAATCCATATCGGTGATATGGGCGCAGTTGCTGGTGATGTTGCTTATCAGATGGGAGCTTCAATCTTTGGTGTTACAAGAACTCTTGTTATTAATACTCTGTTGGAAATCTCAGGCAGCAGATTCGGACGCGGTTTGATTAATGTCGGCGGTGTAAACTTTGATATTGATAAAAACATGTCTGATAAGATTGTTAAAATGCTTGATGAAGTTGGTAAGACGGTTGATAGAACAACACGTGTTATGTTAAAAGCTCCAACTGTAATTTCAAGACTTGAAAGAACAGGTGTTGTTAATACAGAAAACGCAAAATCTCTTGGTGCAGTTGGTATGGCAGCCAGAGCATCAGGTGTTGATATCGATTCAAGATTTGATTTGAATGATAAATGGTACACATCTCTTGATGTTGTAAAACCATTCAAAGCAACAGGTGATGTACATTCAAGATTCAAACTTCGTTATAAAGAAGTTAAACAATCTATTCAAATTGTTAAAAAACTTCTTAAGAAGTTGGAAGACTACAATAATGAGGCCGTTTTGAATACTCCAAATATAGCTTTAGCGCCAAACTCATTTGTAGTTTCTGTTGTTGAAGCTTGGAGAGGAGAACTCGTTCATATCGGACTTACCGGCGGTAACGGGGAATTACTTCGTTACAAGATGAAAGACCCTTCTTTCAATAACTGGTATATGTTAGCAATGGCAGTAAGAAATAACGGAGTTTCAGACTTCCCGTTGTGTAATAAAAGCTTTAACTTGTCATACTGTGGCAATGATTTATAGAGGTAAATAAAATGTTAGATACACTTAAATTAAAATATTTTCAAGGAAATCAATTTATAAAAGATATTCCAAATGCGCCGATGAGAGATCAATTTAGAGGTTTTCCTATTCTTAAAGGCGGATGCGCGGTAGATGAATCAGTTTGTCCTACCAGTGCTTTGAAGGCTAACCCGCTTTCAATTGATTTGGGTAAATGTACTTTATGCGGTGCATGTAAATGTGAAGCAGTGCAGTTCAGTAATTATTATAAATTGACTGCTGATACTCGTGATAAATTAATTATTACAGAAGGGATGACTCCTGAAGAATTTGAAAAAGCTGCAATTCAGGCTCGTAAAGAAATCAGAAGAGTTTTTTCAAAATCACTTAAGTTAAGACAAGTTTCAGCAGCAGGTTGTAACGGTTGCGAAATGGAGTTGAATGCTTGTTCAAACTGTAACTTTGATATGGGAAGATTCGGTATTGATTTTGTTGCATCACCAAGACATGCAGACGGCTTAGTTATTACAGGGCCGATTTCTGAGAATATGGCTTATGCTTTGGAAGACTGCTATAAGTCAACTCCAAATCCTAAGATTGTAATATTGGCAGGTGCTTGTGCAATCTCCGGCGGTGTGTTCCAAGGTTCATCTAAATTAAACAGAGAATTTTTGGAAAAATATCCGATTGATTTGTATATTCCGGGATGTCCAATCCATCCGCTTACATTCATTAACGGAGTTTTGGATTTTATTTCCAAAAAATAGGTTATAAACCTAATAAAATTTTATTGATTTCAGCAAGAGCAGTAGCACCGGCGCGCTGCTCTTCTAATTTTTCGCGTTCAGTCTGATTTTTGTCAGGTTGTTGCGGCTCAATTTTAAATTTTTCTTCAAGTCTGTGTTTTTCCTGCACAAGCTTTCCGCGGTCAACAGTTTTGTTTCCGCTGGGTGTGATGCCGAGTTTCCGAAGCTCCATAAGGATTCGGATATATTCGGGATCATTATAACTATTAATTGCTCCAACAGCCTGAATCAAACAGAAAACTCCTTTCTGCTTATCTAATTCCATATATTAGAATTTTAATAACAGATTTTGGGAAAATTGTTACAAATTTTTACATTATATTAAAGCTAATGCAATACTCGGTGTTTGATTAGCCGTTGCACAGAGAGTTGCACTTGCCTGTTGCAGAATTTGATATTTAATAAAATTAGAACTTTCTTTTGCAACATCCGCATCTCGCAGAGTTGAACGTGTCGAAATCATATTCTCAAGCTGAATATTTTGAGCTTCCATTGTTTCTGTTAATCGATTTATTGCAGTTCCGATGTTTAGTAATTGAGTTTCTACTTGAGACAATAAATCATCAATTTTTTCAATGTTTTCGGATAAACCTTTGTCGCTCATAAAATCGACATAAAAATCAAACAAATTAAAGCTGATTGAAACATTCACAAACGAATTAGCTGAGGTTCCGAGGTCGACTTTTACTCCGAGTTCAAACGGACGCGGGGTAATATCTACAACATTAGTGAATTGAGTATTTACACCATTGTTAATCATTGTGTTTCTGTCTCCAGCTTCGCCATCAATGATATTCCCGGTGCCTTTGCTTACCATATACTCATCGTTTGCATCTCCGCCATTGGCGTGGTTTTTGTTACCTGAGATAACTATGTTGTCTTTTCCAGAACCGCCTTGATAAGTGTTTTCGTCACCGCGAAGATTAACTTCGTTTTCACCATCGGTTGAAGTTATATTGTTGCTGTTACCTCTGATTTCAAATTCATCGTTTCCGTTTTTGGTTTGTATGTTGTTAGAATTTCCGTCAACAGTTACAATTTTGTCTCCGTTTTCAGAAGAAAAACTGTTGCCATCACCTTTTATGCTAATATTGTTTTCACCGTTACTTACACTAATATCATTTTCGTTTCCAATAATATTTATATTGCCAGAAGCATTTTCAGTATTGATGATATTGGAGTTTCCCTGAACCCCGATGGAATTATTTCCATTTCCAGCACTCACAGTGTTATTATCAGAAGTTATAACAAATCGGTTATCTCCGTTTCCTGCATTAACTTCGTTATTGCCGCTATTAAGGGTAATGTTATTATTTCCTGAGTTTGCATCAATTTTGTTGTTTTCACCTTTAACAATAATTTTATCATTACCTGCTCCCGCATCAATGTTCGTATTGTTAGAAGTATTTACATTTATAGTATCATTTCCGTTGCCGCCTGTAACAGCTTTGTCAGTAGAAGCGTTGAGAGTTATTGTGTCATTGCCGTCACCGCCGTTTAGAGAATTGTTCTCGCTGTTCATAATAAGCGTATCATCTCCGCCAAGCCCGTTGATAATATTATTTGAGCCTTGTTCTATTGTTATGATATCTTTTCCGTTCCCGCCGTTGATTGTGTTGTTGTCTCCGCGGATATTGAGTTTATTGGTATCAGAATCTGAGTCTACCGTAAAATCTGAACCATTGAGGGTAACAGTTTTTGTTTGCGGATTGTAGGAGTACTTCAAAACATTTGAAGCAGGAGAAGTCCCATCTGCATTTTGATTGGTAACAGTATAGGTAATTCCGTCCATTTCAAAAGTTTTAACTTCACCTACATAGTTAAATACCAGCATACCGCTGTTTGGGTCTTTATTTACGTTTGTGAAAGTATTGTCAATGCCGTTATTGACGTAGTAGTTCGTGCCGGTTCCGCCGTCAACATTATTGTGATTTCCATCCAGAACTATGTAGTCATCGCCGCCTGCTGTAATGATATTATTGTTGTTTCCTTTGATGTAGAAAGTATCATTTCCTTCTGCACCGTTTATTGTAGCATTATCTACATTGACGTTGTAGATGTTGTTTCCGCCGTCGTCAAAGACACTTAATGCAGGAGCGTTTATATTATATGTATCATCTCCTGTGCCTCCGTTGACAGTACTCATACTATTATTGCAGTCAATATTGATTGTGTCATCACCGGCCCCCCCATATAGGGCATTGGATCCATTTGAGGTTTTTGAAGAACTTAGAGTGTCGTTTCCATCATCTCCATATAGGGCATTTTGGTTTCCTTTGATTACTTCTATATAATCATTTCCGTTCCCGCCTTTAATAGTACTATTTGAAGCATACATTATGATATTGTCATCTAAATTCCCACCATTAAAATCCAAGTGGGTACCATTTAAGATAACATTATGAGCAACATCAGTTTGTCCTGTAATTGTTAAATAATTACCACTAAATGTAATCTCATTAGTGATTGAATTGTATTGATATAATAAAATATTAGAATAATTGTTGCCAAGAGTATTTTTGATACTGTAATTTATGCCGTTGATTTCAATGTTTTTTGTTTCATTATAGGCAAATTTTGCGACATTGCTATTATCAAGGCTTCCAAATCCATTAATAAGGTTTTTATCCATTGTGGCGTTGTTTGTTGTTAAAGTATTATTACCGCTTCCGCCTCCATAAATTGTGTTGGAGTATGTATTCCCTTTTAGCGTTACATTATCGTCTCCTGCACCGCAGTCAATACTGTTACCATAACTGTTACTGTTTATATTATCGTTGCCGTTACCGCCCAGAAGGATAGATTTAATCCCGTTACAGGTAATAGTGTCATTTCCATCTCCACCGTCAATTGTTACCCAGCTGCATGATGTATTTGTAATGGTATCATCTCCACCCATGCCGTAGATATAGGAATGGTGTGCATCAGTAGTGGTTGTAATTGTATCATTCAGTTCTCCTCCGTAAAAGTTTATTTGTGACGCTATTTCTACATTATGAGCTTTGTCACTTTGTCCTTTTATTGTAAAAGCACCTGAAAGATTGCTTTTGAATGTTATTTTCCCTTCATTATTAATTTTATAAATTAGAGTAGCAGTTTTATTGGATGCTACTTCATAGTTTATGCCGTTAATATTAAGATTTTTAGTTTGGACTCCTGTAAAATCTTCAATATAACAGTTAGCATTTGTCATATTGGCAACATAATCATAGGGAGAAATTTGACCTACTCCAATATTATTTCCGCTGCCACCGTCTGCTATAATGTTAGAGGTATTTTGTTTTAGAAAGTTAAATGTATCATCGCCTTCTTCACCGTATATTTTATTGCTAGAGCTGTTAATGTTAAAGGTATCGTTTCCATTTCCACCATAAATAGTACATCCTACATTATTTATATTAATAGTGTCATCACCTTCTCCACCATAAACCGTGCAATAACCATAACCTTGTATGGTTATATTGTCATTGCCTCCTTCTCCATATACTGTAGATGTACCTCTTGCAATAATGGTGTCGTTTCCATCTCCGGCATAGTAGCGATTATTACTTGCATTATCATAATCTTCTAAATTGTCATCTAAATCTCCACCGTATACTATGTTGGAGCTTCCATTGACCACAATATTATGGCGAACATCTGTTTGTCCATGAATTCCAAAATTACTGGTGACAAATGTTATTTGTCCTGTTGTTTTGTCCTTTACATAGGAAAATGAGTTATCAGTACTCTTGTTATTTGTTACAGTATATGTAATTCCGCAAATATTTAATGTTTTAGTTTCTTTTCCTGCAAAAGTAATTGCCCCTTCGCTATCTGTAAAATTAACAATATCGTTAGCGGCGTAAGGAGCTGCTGTGCGTGCGGACATTGTTTTTACTTTAGCACTTGATGCTAATCTGCTGACAGCCGTAGTTGTTTCTTCATTTTTAGCAGGTCCTTCAAATAGCTTGAGTCCGTTAAATTCGGTATTGTTTCGAATCTGTTTAATGTTTTCAATAATAGCATCAGCTTCTGCCTGCATAGCTCTGCGGGATTGCTCATCGTAAGTGCCGTTCATAGCCTGCGTAGAAAGCTCGCGCAGTCTTGTCAGCTGATCTTGAATCTCTTCCAATGCCCCTTGTGCTGTTGAAAGCAGTGATACACCATCTTCTGTATTATTCTTAATTTGTAATAAAGAGCTGATTTTGGTTGATAATTGCGTAACAATACTAACCCCGGCAGCATTGTCTTTTGCGTGGTTAATTTTGTAGCCGGTTGTTAATCTCTCTATGGCATTATTTATTCCATAGGTTGAATTATTAAGGCTGTTTAAAAGAATAAGTTCTGTTGGAGATGTATTAATGCTAAGCATCTACGCCTCCTAAAATAGCCTCTAATCTAGTGGTAGTGCGGGTTTGCCCCCCCCCCCCCCCCCGAAGGCGCGACAAGGCTGCTGATGCTATATTCAGCATTCAGGTAAGTGTACTTGCTCTCTAAATTATTACGATTTACCATGCGACAACCATATCCAGTAACATATCCATTATATACCGTATATCTATCTAATTCCACTTATTTGAATTTTTATAACAGAAATTTAAAAAATTGTTACAAAAATTTATATTTTCAAAAAACCATCTGTTTGTATGAGGGTTTCAAGCGCTTAATATATTTACACAGCTTGAGCAATATGTTAAAATTAATATGGTTTCGTAATACTTTGTAACATGTATAGCAATAAAATTTGTTTTAGGTTTTTATTTAAAATAAAATGTTATATATAAAATGAAGTATAACCCATTATTATAATATATTAGGAATTCGGACTTATGAAAAAACAATTTAGCTATTTACTTGCGTTGTTTTTCTTGCTCTCTGTTTGTAAAGCAGGTGCAGAACCTTTTGCCGGCGGTATAAGAGGTTATGAAGCAGGTGCTTTTAACAAAATGGAAATGGAGCAAATCAACGGTTATCAGCTTGAAAGAAGTTATGTTCAATCGCTTGATTATGTAAACGACGACGAAAGAATTTATGACGCAACAGTAGAAGAAGATGTTCAAAGAACAGGTGTTTTATATAACCCTCACTTCTTATTGGAACGTATTAATTTTGAAGGTAATACAGTAAAAGATATTACAGAAGAAGATCTTCAGCATTTAGGTTTGGAAGTAATCGGCGAAGATATTTTCTTTGATGAACTTCTTGAAGTTTGTTCAAAAGTAACTAATTTGTATCATTCAAAAGGTTATTTAACTTCTTATGCAACAGTTCCGCCTCAAAGAATCGTGGACGGTGTTGCAACAATTAAGATTGTTGAAAGTAAAGTCGGCGAAATGAATATCGAAGGCGAAAAATGGACTCGTGAATGGTATTTGAAACATATTATCATGGGTAAAGCTGGGCTTAGAGACGGTGATGTATTTAATGCTAAAAACCTTCAAAGAGCAATGAAAGAAATCAACAAAGAAGATTACGTTCAAGTTGAAACAGAAGTTGAACGTCAGGCTGAAGGTGACGAAAACACTGTATTAACACTTAATGTTCGTGACAGATTCCCTGTTAATTTGAATTTTGCTTATGATGATTACGGCAGATCATATACAGGCGCTCAAAGGGTTTCATTCCTTGTAGGGATGGATAACTTAACCGGTTTGGGCGATAAAATTTATGGCGGTACAATCCTTTCATCAGGTGCTACAGGTTGGATGGCAGGTTACTCTCTTCCTGTAAGTTCTTATGGTACAAGATTATCGTTTGATTTTTCTGATTCACACGTAAAATTAGGCGGACCTTGGAGACCTTATGGAGTTAAAGGTAATGCTCAAAGCTATTTCTTCAAATTAACTCATCCGCTTATTCAAACAGCTAAATCAGACTTGTTCTTGTATTCAGGTTATGATTTTGTAAACGCAAATACATCAATGATGTTTAATAACAATAGAAATTATCTTTCTGATTACAAATTGCACGTATGGCGTTCAGGTTTATATGGTATGACTGATGACAGTTATGGTCGCTGGATTGGTAACTTGAATGTTGATTTTGGTATGTCAGGTTCTGATAAGATGAATTCTGCTGCTGATACTACATTCTTCAAAATCGGTGCAAATGCAACTCGTGTACAGAGATTATTCTCAAGAAGCATGGGTGTTGTAAGAATCGGCGGTCAATATTCACCAAACGATTTGTTTGCAGCTGAGCAGATGCAAATCGGCGGACCTTATACATTAAGAGGTTACCAGCCTGCTGAAATGTTAGGGGATTATGGTTTCTCAGGTACTGTTGAATACAGAACTCCTATACCTTTCCTTAACAAGCTTGATAACAAGTTGTGTAACTGGATTGATGAAAGAGTCAGATTGGCAGCGTTCTATGATTATGGTTGGGTTGGTACCAACAGCAATGCATACGGAACAGGCGATACATTCTTGCACAGTATCGGCTTCGGTACATATATGAACTTTGCTGATTGGCTGACTGCTCAAATCGGTGTCGGCTTCCCGCTTAAACACGAATACAGTAATAACACTGCAAGATTCTACTTTAGTGTAAACTCTGATTTAGACAGGTTGATTCCACTAAGAAATCCTGAAAAATTATAGTAAAAAGAGCGGAATTTAATTCCGCTCTTTTTTTATGCTATAATATTAGTGACCCATTATAACTAAATCTCATCCATATTCATTATTGTTAAATGTGGTTTGTAGAGTATAATTAAGTAGTTACTTATTATAAGAAAGGAAATTAGAAGATGAGTTTTGTACCTGTAGTAATAGAACAATCAAGCAGAGGGGAAAGATCTTTTGATATTTTCTCAAGACTTCTTAGAGAAAGAATTATTTTCTTGGGAACTCCTGTAGACGATATGGTAGCTAACCTTATTGTTGCACAGCTTCTTTTATTAGATAGCGAAAACCCTGAAAAAGATATTATGTTATATATCAACTCTCCGGGTGGTAGTGTTACAGCAGGTCTTGCAATTTATGATACTATGCAGCATATTAGAGCAGATGTTTCAACTATTTGTTTAGGTCAGGCTGCTTCAATGGGTGCGTTCTTACTTTGTTCAGGTGCTAAAGGTAAGAGAATGGCTCTTCCTCATTCAAGAGTTCTTATTCACCAACCTTTAGGCGGTGCTCAAGGTCAGGCTACTGATATTGAAATTCAGGCTCAGGAAATCTTGAGAATTAAAAAGACATTGAATGAAATTATGGCATCAAATACAGGTCAATCAATCAAAAAGATTGAAAAAGACACAGACAGAGACTATATCATGACTCCTCAAGAAGCTCTTGAATATGGTATGATTGATAAAGTTATTACTAAGGATGTGATTTAATCACATCCTTTTAGACCCAATTAACAGGAGATAATATAAATGTCATCAAACGACAGATTAAAATGTTCATTTTGCGGTAAAACACAGGATCAGGTTAAGAAATTAATTGCGGGCCCTGATGTTTTTATCTGTGATGAATGCGTTGATTTATGTAATGAAATCCTTGATGAAGAGTTTTTTGAAGGTAAAGAAAAAAATGCTGAAGGCGGCAATTCTCATAAAGAGTCTTCTGATTCATCAGAAGATAAGCCTATTCCAAAACCTCATGAAATCAAAGCTTATCTTGATCAGCACATTGTAGGTCAGGATGATGCTAAAAAGGTTTTGTCAGTAGCTGTTTATAACCACTATAAACGTCTTAAACATAACAAAAAAGAGGATACTAACGGTGTTGAAATCCAAAAGTCTAACATCTTGTTAGTAGGGCCAACCGGAAGCGGTAAGACTCTTTTGGCTCAAACATTGGCTAAAATGCTTGATGTTCCGTTTGCTGTAGCTGATGCTACAACATTGACCGAAGCCGGTTATGTTGGTGATGATGTTGAAAACATTTTACTAAGATTATATCAGAATGCTGACTTTGACCCTAAAAAGGCTGAAAGAGGTATTATTTACATCGACGAAATTGATAAGATTGCAAGAAAGTCTGAAAATACCTCAATTACAAGAGATGTATCAGGCGAAGGTGTTCAGCAGGCTTTACTTAAGTTGATTGAAGGCACGGTTGCTAATGTTCCTCCGCAAGGCGGCAGAAAACATCCTCAGGCTGAAATGATTCAAATTGATACAAGCAATATCTTGTTTATTGTCGGCGGAGCGTTTGTTGATTTGGATAAGATTATTGAACACCGTGTTAAAGACGGTTCTTCAATCGGTTTTGGAAAATCTGCTCCAACTCAGGCTGAAAAACAACAGGCAGCTGCAAGATTATTAAAGAAATTGCAGCCGGAAGACTTGCTTAAGTTTGGTTTGATTCCTGAATTTATCGGTCGTATTCCTGTTTACGCAGTATTGGATGCTCTTGATGAAGCTACTTTAAAAATGATTCTTACAGAGCCTAAGAATGCTGTTCTTAAGCAATACAAATGTTTGCTTGAAATGGATGGTGTTGAACTTGATTTTGAACCTGAAGCCGTAGATTTGATTGCTCAGAAAGCTATCAAGAGAAAAACCGGTGCAAGAGCATTGCGTTCTATTGTAGAAGAGTTAATGCTTGATGTTATGTATGAAATTCCTGCTGATGATTCTATCAAGAAGTTTACTATAACAAAAGATATGGTAGAAAAAGAAGAGGAAAAAACAGAAACAACATCGGAAATTGGCGAACATGCCGAGTTGATACATTTGCATCAAAAAGAAAGTGCATAAGTTTTAAAAGAGGGGCTTCAAATTAGCCCCTCTTTTTTTATGTGGATTTTTGAGTTTTTTTAAAGTACAATTCTCTTGGAGACAATTATCATGATTACTTTATTATATATTTACATCTCAATTTTTACGCTTTATTTTTTAGTGCTTTCTGCTATTTCAATGAAATCGGAACGTAAGGTTCGCGATAAATTTATACCGACAAATGCAAATCTTTGTGTTGTTGTGTATGCAAGTGGTGCTTCCGATACATTGGAAAACCTTCTAAAGCAGTTAAAGAATCAGACTTATGCAAGACAGCATTATACTATTTATGCGCTTCTGGATAAATGTGAAAGTATTCCTGAGGTTACATTGCAAAGCGATTTGAATGTAAATGTAATTAATATTGATAATTTAGAACCGATTGGTAAGAGTCAGGCATATTCAATTATTGCTGCTAAGCTGCATGAAGCTGCTAATTTGGATGCTTTTGTATTTTTGGATGCAAAGAATTATGTAGATGCAGACTTTTTGACCAATATTAACTATTATTTGACTAAGTATGATGTGATTAATCCTATGGTAAATTATTTGCCGAAAAATGATACATTAACTTTTTGGCAGAATGTTAAATCTGCTTATTCAAGATATTGTAATAAATTTATTTCTAAAACAAGAACCCGTATGGGATTGACTAATATTATTAATACGGATGCTTTTGTAATTAAAAGAGATATTTTATACAGAATGGAATCTTTTGATTTCAGAAATATTATTTCAGAAGTTCAATATACATTGAAACTTGCAAAAGAAGAAATAAAAGTAGCTTTTGTTGATGATTTAAGAGTTTATACTTGTATAGATAATTTTGAGTTAAGAATTCCTTCTTTATCTCAAAGACTGGGAATATTCTGGTCATCTGTTTTGATTCCTCAAAATTGGGCTAGAAAAGAATTTATTCTTTCTTTGGCTGCACCAAACTGGTTAGTTTGTTTGTTAGCTTATTTTGTGGTTTTACATCATGCATACATTTTTCCGTTTTATATAAATTATTCGGCTGTTTTAATTACGGCAATTGTATTTATGATTGCATGCTGTGTAAGCTTTTTGAATGCGAAATTATACCCTAAAGAGTATTTATACTTATTTGTTTATCCTGTGTATTCTATAGGGCATATGATTTATAATTTCCCGCTAATTCGCGGTATTAGAAATATTCTTAAAAAAACTACTCAAAAACCTGTCATAGAAACAATGACAACAAATGTTATTGTTACGGATGGAAAAAATGAGCATCAATGCCAGCTTGAGCTGATTTCTATTGATGGTATGGCAAAGATTACGTTTATTAATAAAGGTAAAAAATATACAACAAAGAATACTCATTTGCGTATGACAGATGCAATGAGAGAGATTTCTTCAAAATTAAATGATAAAGGATTGACTTTAAAAGCTTGTCAGAATTGTAAATTCTTCCAATCATTGGCTGACGGTACAACAAATATGGTTAAGGGTACTTGTAACTGTCAGTTTGCAGGAAGAGTTCAGGGAGATATTATTCCGACTTTAATATGGAATACGTGTCCTAAGTTTGAAGAACAGAATGTTGTTCCATTATTTTAGTTAGATAAAAGTGTCTTCCAATAATTTAATCTTAAACACTCTTCCGGCAGGAATTGAAACATGTCCGCCCTTTGAGAAGAATGCGCAGAATGGAGATGCAATAGCGTTGGCGCCAAGGCATATTGTTCCGTATGCAAACGGGAACGGTGAAAGAATAAATGTAGAGCCTTCTCCTCCGAGATTAACTGTCAGTGTCATCATTCTGTTAAATAATGTTCTGCCCCAGTTGCCTTTCTGCCACATTGTCTTTAGATATTTTCGTTCTCCTTTTATGTTGTTTAAGAAGATTTTCTTGTCATTAGCGCGTGTTATATAAGCGTTTACAGGTACTGTTTGTCCTTTATATATCATCGAATGAACTCTGATTACAACAAGTCCTCCGTTGCATGTTATTTGCGGTTGATGAGATTCTATGATTTCACCGTTGAAAATGGTTGAGGCAGGAATTGTGTAATTCTTTCCGTAAATAGGTTGTTTTGTTTTGAATTTTACAGTCGTGCCCGCATGCTGCCAATCGGAAATGGCTGCTATGCTTGCAACAGGAATTGTTGTTCCTTTTTTGATTTTAATATTACCGCCTTTATAAGTGGGGTAAGTTACAGGCGGAGTTTGAGGTTTTACATCTGCTGTTTTTGTTGTTTCAAGATGTTTTGTAATAGCAGGAAGTGCAGGAAGGTTTTCTTCCTGTGTTCCGTAATTTTTTCTTATTTCATCATCAACCGTTTCATCCAAATCAAATGCAAAAGCATGTCCTGTTATTAACATTGTTGATAAAATTAATGCTGATAATTTGCCTGAAAACCTCATAATTACTCTTCCTTTTCTTTTTATAAAACAATTGTAACAAATTTGTAAAGAACTAGCAAAAAAAAATTTGCTTTGTTTTAAGATAAATGTGTAGACAGTTAATTTTAGATTGGAAACTATGATGAAGATTCATACAACACAAAATCTAAACTCGTTCGCGGGAACAAAATCAACCAACATGTTATCGTCTAATGAGATTAGATTAAATTATTCTGAACAAGTGCGCAGACAAGCCCTTATGGATGAACCTGACTCGTTTGAGAGCAATGTGTCATTTAAAGGGAAAAATCCGGTTAAGGATGCAAAAAAAATTATTAAGAGTATAAAAAAGAAGGTTGGCGAGGTTGCTAAGAATCCCCAGCCTGAATCAAAGAAAGGGGACAGTATTTTAAAGAGTCCCCTTTTTGATAAAATATTGAACGTAGCAGAATATGAAACTGTTGTTCAAGCATCAATTGCAGCAGTTGCATGCGGAGCACGTGCTTTAACAATTAATGCTCTTCCGGGTGATAAAGAAAACAATGCTTATGCATCAGGTCACGCATTAGCATCAGGTATTGTAGGTTTTATTACGGCTTTTGCTTTAACAGCACCGTTTAAAGCAGGTTCAAACCATGTAATGAAAGTTATGAAACAAAACTTGAGTGAAAAAACATTACAGCGTTTGTATCCGCACCTTGATATGAAATCAATTGGTACTGATGCAGTAAGAAAACCAATTAAAGAATGGCGTGATAAATTTGGTAATATCTTTACCGATGATATTAAAAACTGTGCTAAGCTGCCTGAGTTCAAACAGTTAGGCGAAGTATCCGAAACAACTTTCAGTAAAATTCTTAAAGTTGATGTTGATTGGGCTTCTCAAAAAGGCAAATCTTTTAATGAAGTTGTATTAAAAGACGGCAGAAGTTTGTATGATGCTATTGATATGTCAAGATTGGGTTTTGTAGTAGAAGAAGAAGGTATGAACAAAGCTCAAATCTTATTCAAAGATGTTGATAGGGAATACTTAACAAAACTTGTGAATGATGCAAAAGAATCAGGCTCAAAATGGGGTGAATTGGATGTTGCTTCCGTATTTGACGCTGAAGGTAAAGTTGTAGACTTTAGAAAATGGAAAGATGCATCAGGAAATCAATGGAAAATGGATATGGACGAAGTATTTGTATCTTCTCCATTGGAAACATTTGATTATAGACCTAGAATCACAGGTAAGAAAAGACTTGATAATAAAGAAAATATTTACAAATTCACAACATATCAGAGAAATGGTATAGAAGACGGACTTGGTACTGAAATTTCCGATGAAATGTTAAAGGCTGAAGCTAGAAATGATGTTCATACAAAACTTCTAACCTGGGGACCTGACTTAGCATTCAGAATTCCAATTGCTATCAGCACAGTAGCTTTGATTCCTTGGATTTTAAAAGGTGCATTTAATTTGGAAAAAGCTCCTAAAAAAGAAGCTGTAGAAGCAGATAAAGCTCCTGTTGAACAAGTTGAAGATGTTGAATTTAAAGAAGAAAATAAAGAATCAGCAGTATCTTTTAAAGGGAAGCCAAATGCAGAAAAAGCTAACTGGTTTGTTAGAAAATTCGGTGAACTTTACGGTAAGCCGTTAATCGAATCAGAAAAAGTTGCTAATTTCTCAGGTAAAATGGCTGAGAAAACCAGCAAGGCAACTCAGCACATGGTTACAGCAGGTTCATTCTTAACAAGCGGTATGTATGTTCAACAAACATTAAACAAAAAAGAATTGGATCCAGAAAAGAGAAAAACTCTTGCAATTAACCAGGGCTTATGTTTTGTAATTCCTACGATTGCAGCTTATACAGTTGACCATCTTTTAAATGATTGGGTTAAGAAAAGAGAATACAGATATTCAGGTTTACAAGATTATAAAGCTGAAATGGCAAAAATTGAAGGAAAATCAAAAGAAGAAATTGAAAAAATTACAGGCGGTTTAAGTAACAGATTAAAAGGTGTTAGAATTCTTGCGGGTCTTGCAACATTCACTCTAATCTACAGATATGCAACTCCTGTATTGATTACACCTCTTGCTAACAAAATTGGTGATTGGGTAAATGCAAGAAGTGCAGCAAAGAAAGAAGCAGAAAAAGCTGCATAACGGATATTAATTAGGCAAACCTAATGTGTACATATAAAAGGCCTGTTGTAAATTACAGCAGGCTTTATTTTTATTGTACAATTGTTATATGAACTTATTTTATTTGGAAGAAGTTGAGTCGACTAATAAAT
>JAMPIM010000035.1 GCA_023662705.1 Candidatus Gastranaerophilales bacterium
ATTAATTATTTAGGAGAACACGTGATGTACCAAGACGAAAAGCTTATTTGTGAAGATTGCGGTTGTGAATTTGTTTTCACTGCTGGCGAACAAGAATTCTATGCAGAAAAAGGTTTAACAAATAAGCCAAAAAGATGCCCGGAATGCAGAAAAGCAAAAAAACAACAACACAGAGGAAAGAAAAGAATGTATGACGCAGTTTGCGCTAAATGCGGGGTACAAACACAGGTTCCTTTCAACCCAACTCAAGGCAGAGATGTTTTATGCAAAACTTGCTTTGATGCCCAAAACGGCTAAGGGGTAAATTATAGATATTTCGCTTTAAGTCTTGAAATTCGTTCATTGGATTTCAAGACTTTTTGTTTTAATTCAGGATTGCTTTCAACGACTCTGCATAATTCTTCAATCATATTAAGAGTCCTATCATCAGAATCTCTGAATATAAACATATCAAGTCCCGCATTAATCGCCATTATACAAGCTTCTAAGCTGCCGTAAGCCTGTACACCTTTCATAACCATATCATCGGAGATAACAATTCCATCGTATTCAAGATTATTTCTTAAATATCCGATTGCGTTTTGACTCAATGACGCAGGTATTGTTTCCATATCAAAACATTTGCAGTGCAAATGAGCTGCCATAACCATTTCAATGTTGTTATCAATTGCGTATTTAAAAGGTTTAATATGTGTTTTTTCCATCTCCTCTATAGATAAATCTATTACAGGTAAAGTCAAATGACTATCCTTATCAGCATCACCGTGCCCCGGGAAATGTTTAACACAAGGAATAACTCCATATTTGCGAGATTTTTCAACAAAAACACGAATTCCTTTTATAACATCATCAGGATTATCGGAAAACGAGCGCTCGCCTATTATGGGATTATTCGGGTTAGTATTAACATCCGCGCAAGGTGCAAAGTTAAGATTGATTCCGTACTCTGATAACTCGCGGGATATTTCTTCTGATTGTTCTTTTAATACTCCGTTTTGATAAGCATATCTTGCGGAAAGTCTTTTGGGGCGGATGTTTTCAGTTCGCTCAACTCTTCCGCCTTCCTGATCAATTGATAGAAATGGCGGAATGATTGCTTTTGATTTAATATCTTTGATTAAGTTTTTAAAACTATTTTCATTATTTATATCTCGGGTAAAAAATATTACGCCGCCCAAGCCTTTTGCCAAAGCCTCATCAAGGTTTCCACAGCCTAAAATAAACATTTGATAAACTAATTTTTCCATATAACAATCATACATTTAAGTGATGGGAAAAATCAACTTTTTATTATAGTATAATAGAGTAAAAGGGGTATAAAATGAAGAAAATTATCTTATCAATATTAACTGCAATATTTCTTATTTCTGCTGTATCTTTGGATGTATCAGCGGCAAAAAAAGGCTCTAAGCTTTCTAAAGAAGCGGTTCAACAGATGTCTGACGATATTGATAATTTAACTAAAAAGATTTATTCAAGGACTCTTTTATCTCCTCAAGATAATGAAACTCTTATCGGGATTAAGATTCAGCTTGATAACCAGATGCTGATGTCACCTTCAACAGAATTAGCACCTCTTTATTACAAAGCAGGCAATGTATATAGATTAAGAGATATGAAATCGGAAGCAATTGACTGCTATCAGACTATATTAGAAAATTTCCGCGATACCGCACTTGCACCAAAAGCTCAAGCTGCATTGGAAGATTTAGGTATAACTGTTACTGCTCCAAAATTATCGGATAACGAAGAAGAATCTGAAGACGGAATCTAGTCTATGGCTGATAGATTTGTAGAAGTTTTTGCGGGTGCTTACGCGAGCGGAAAATCCGAAACCTCAATTAACAGAGCTCGTCAGTTCGCTGAAAAAGGTGAAAAGATTACTCTTGTTGATTTAGATACGGTTGAGCCTGCTTATACCCTGCGCCCGATTGCAAATGAATTACAATCATTAGGTATAAATGTTATTACTCAGCCTGATAACTTCGGGCTTGGTGAGGCAGCGAGCTATATTACTCCTGCTCAGGTAAATTGTCTTTCACAGGATGGGAATATTATTATTGATGTAGGTTACGGTGCAGGCGGGCTTGATATTCTTGATATTATTACAAATATTGGTGAGGAAAAGGATTTAAAGATTTATCTTGTCGTGAATACTTCTAAATTTGAGACTTCAACAGTTGATAATATTATTGAGTATGTGACTTTTTCGGAGGGATTGGAAAAACGTCAGTGGAAGAAGTTTGCAGGAATTGTTTCTAATACTCATTTTGGAGATGAAACAACAAAAGAGGATATTATAAACGGTTATGAAAAACTGAAAAAAGCGGCTTTGCATGTGAACTTGCCAATTATTTCAATTGGTGTTCCTGAAAATTTATCTTCGGAGTTTGAACAAACCTATGACGGGGTTGATATTTGGGTTTATAAAAGAATGATGCCCAAAGCTTTTTGGTAATAAATATTATACTTTTTTCGCATTAAATCTTATTTCCTGTAGGGAATAATGTAGTTGTTAAATACGAAAGGAGTAAACCAATGAAAAATCAAGAAACCAAAAAGCCTGCAAAGGAAAAAATGAATGACGTTGCTGGTAAGGCTAAGGGCAAAATGTCAGAGGTTAAAGATACCGTAAAAGGTAAAGCTCACGAGGCTAAGGAAAAAGTAACAGAGAAAAAAGATTCTAAAAAGCGCAATGCATAATAAAAAAGACTCCATTTGGAGTCTTTTTTAATGGTGTCAAAACTAAAAGTTATGCGATTAATAAAAATAAATTATTGTTGGAACAAAATTTTTTAAAACCAAGCACTATACACTCAGTTTTTCGCTTATAATATTTATTTAAGTATAGGGTAAATAAACCACCACAGATAGTTTAGTATACAAATAAAGAATCCAATATCGTGAAGTTTATTGGTTTTATTATTTGTTTCAGTCCTTTTTATCTGATAGATACCCATAATTAGAAACACAATACTTAGTATTGCTAATAATATCCAGAATACACTAAATATTAGAAGAATAAGCAAAGGTGTTACACCTTGATTTGGTCCAATAATTATACAAAGTAAACAAAATAAAATTATGGATAAAATGCTGATATACGTTGTATAACTTACCAACCTGTATCCTTTTGTCTGTCTAAATTGTAAGATTTTGTGCATAATTTACCTTTTAATTTTCTTATTTATGGTGTCGGAGAAGGGAGTTGAACCCTCACGAATTTCTTCATACGCACCTGAAACGCACGTGTCTACCATTTCACCACTCCGACATCAAATTAATTATATAACGAATTGATTAATTCTTCAAACTCCGGAAACGAAATTTTTGTCCACTCAAATCCGTTGATTGCGATTGCTTGTTTGCAGATTAATCCTGCAATATAAAAACTCATAGCTAAACGGTGGTCATGGCAGCATTCTAATTCTGCATTTCCTTTTAATTCTGATTTTCTTACAACAAATCCGTCCAGGTGTTCCTCTATATCAACTCCGATTTTTTTAAGCTCTTTAACCAGACACGAAATTCTATCTGATTCTTTATTTCTTAAATCTCCTGCATCTTTAATAATTGTTTCGCCATCTGCTTGTGAAGCCAGAACCGCTATAACAGGAAGTTCATCAATGAGTTTCGGAATGTCTGCACCTTCGATTGTACAGCTTTTTAATGACTCTGTATATTGAACTCTAATATCTGCACAAGGTTCTCCGGAAACCTCACGTTCATTAAATATATTTACTGCTCCGCCCATTCTTTGAACGATATCCAAAATTCCTGTGCGGGTTGGATTAATACCTACATTTTTAATTACAAAATCAGAACCTTTGACAATCAGTCCCGCAGCAATAAAGAATGCTGCTGATGAAATATCTCCGACTATATCAATATCTTTTGCAGTTAATTCAGAGGGGTAAATAGTTGTTCCATCAATATTTGCTCCTAAGTATTTAAGCAAAAGTTCGGTATGGTCGCGAGACGGATACGGTTCTTTAACAGTTGTTTTCCCTTCTGCATTTAAGCCTGCAAGTAAAATAGCCGATTTAACCTGTGCACTTGCGATAGGCGAATTGTATTCTATTCCGTGTAACTTTTGTCCGCGGATTGTTATAGGTGCATGACCGTCAACTGAAGTTATATCAGCTCCCATGAGTGTTAGGGGTTCAATAATTCTTTTCATCGGACGTTTTGAAAGACTCACATCTCCTGTTAGAACAGAATCGAAATTTTGTCCTGCAAGGATTCCCGATACAAGACGCATTGTTGTGCCTGAGTTGTTACATGCCAAGGGGATGGGATTCGAACCCTTGAGCTTTCCGCCCTCTATTAATATTGTTTTTGAGTCTGTAAATTCAGAATTAATTCCTAACTGTTTGAACAAATTCAAAGTTGAATGACAATCTGCTCCGTTAGAAAAATTTCGGATTAAACTTTTCCCGTTAGCTAGAGCAGAAAACATAACTGCGCGATGAGAGATAGATTTATCGGCAGGAATTGTTATTTCGCCTTTTAAAGGTTTTGAAAAGCTTACGGTTTTAATCATTTCTTACAATTTCAAATATTGCTTTGCATTTAGCAAAAACTTTTTCCGCGTCTTTTAAGAACAGCATATTAGGTCCGTCGCAAAGAGCTTTATCAGGGTTTGGATGAATTTCAAAGAATAATACATCAGCACCCGACGCCATTGCCGCATTTGCTAAGATTGGAACAAATCTTCTGTCACCGCCTGTTGAATCTCCGTTTGACCCCGGCATTTGAACGCTGTGAGTTGCATCAAATACTACAGGGTATCCGAATTCTTTCATAATAGGAATAGCTCTGAAATCAGATACAAGGTTGTTATAACCGAAAGTTACACCGCGGTCGGTGAGCATAATTTGATGATTCCCTGCATCTTCAACTTTTTTGACTAATGATTTCATCTGCTGCGGTGCAAGAAACTGACCTTTTTTAATATTAACAATTTTACCTGTTTTTGCAGCTGCTACCAACAAATCAGTTTGTCTGCACAAAAACGCAGGAATTTGGAGTATATCAGCAACTTCTGCCGCGATTGCCGCTTGCTCCGGTGTATGAATATCAGTAACAATCGGAAGCTCAAACTCTTCTTTGATTTTAGCCAGAAGCTCAAGACCTTTTTCCATTCCCAAGCCTCTATAAGATGTGATTGAAGAACGGTTAGCTTTGTCGTAAGAACTTTTAAAAACATAGTTAATACCAAGTTTTTCAGCAGCTTTTTTCAGCCCTTCCGCAGTTTCACGCATAATATCGAGAGATTCAATTGCGCAAGGTCCTGCCAGAATTGTTAACTTGTCTCCGCCAATTTCAAAGTTTTTAAGTTTAAGCATTTATTCCTCCTATGCGATATCCCATCTTCCGCAAGTTCCGCCCCAGCGAGCGATAATATTACCTTTGATGTCGCCGATTTTTTCCACATGTCCTACAGGTTCTGAACCTTCAAGGATTGTGATAACTTCGCAGTTATTTGAACAGCCTGTACACTGGCATGTGATTGATTGGAAATTCATGTTTCCAACTTCCCAGCCTTTGAATTTTGTCGGTACTTCTGTATATTGATGGTTTTCCATTGCAAGTAATGCTGCGCCGATTGCGCCCATTGTCTGATGGTTTTCAGGAACAACGATTTTTGTGTTCAAAGCTTCTTCAAACGCTTTAACCATACCTGAGTTAGTTGCAACACCGCCCTGGAATGAAATTGTAGGAAGTAATTCTTTTCCTAAAGCAAGATTACTTAAATAGTTACGAACAAGTGCCTGACAAAGACCGTATAACAAATCTTCTACAGGATAGCCTAACTGTTGTTTGTGGATTAAATCTGATTCTGCAAAAACACCGCATCTTCCTGCAATCCGGGCAGGGTTTTCTGAGCGAAGTGCTGTTTCACCGAATTTTTCAATAGGAACATTTAATCTTTGCGCCTGATGGTCAAGGAAGCTTCCTGTACCAGCCGCGCAAACAGTATTCATTGCAAAATCTGTTACGATACCGTCGCGAAGAATAATAATCTTACTGTCTTGCCCCCCGATTTCAAGGATTGTTTGAACTCCCGGAATGTTTGTACTTGCAGCAACCGCGTGAGCAGTGATTTCGTTTTTAACAACATCTGCACCTACCAAAGCACCTGCAAGGTTTCTTCCTGAACCTGTTGTTCCTACGCCCTGAACATTATATTCGTTTGATGCTTGAGCAAGTATTTGTCCCAAACCTTTTTGAACTGCATCAACAGGTTTCCCTGCTGTTTTTAACATATATGAATCTACATATTTGCCTTGTTCGTTAACAAGGGCAAGTTTTGTTGTAACTGAACCAACGTCTATTCCTAAATATACATTTAAACTCATCTTTTTCTTTCCCCTTTAATTAACATAATTGTATCACAAAAATAATTACTTTATGTTAGAATAACAACGAGGGCAAGAAAATGAATACAAAAAAACTTTATGTTTCATTATTAATTCTTAGTGCATTAGCTTCTGCTCAAAATGTTGAAGCAAAGATGACCAAAGAGGCACACGCATTGTATCAGCAGGCATGTGCTTATGAATATAAAAACGATTATAATACTGCAATAAAAATTATTCAGCAGGCAATTGAAATGAATGGCGAAGACGCTATGCTTTATACCAAAATTGCAGGTCTGTATTCAGATACGGGAAATTACGAAGAAGCGCTTTCTGCTTATAAAAAAGCAGTAAAACTTCGTCCCAATGATGCTTTTATTTATATAAGCATGGGAAGTATTCTCCAAACAATCGGTGATTATGAAAATGCTTATAATTCATTTAAGCAGGCACAAACTATCTATCCCGAATATAAATACAATTACTTAAATCTTGCCAATATTGAATATTTTAGAAAAAACTACAGCTCTTCAATAGAAAACTATAACACTTTTTTGAACGCTTACCCTGATCACATGGAAGCAAATGAAAATCTTGCCAATGTTTATTATTTATCAAATGAACCTGCAAAAGCTTGTGATATTTATTCTGCCCTTTATAAAAAATATCCTTCTGCTTTTACAGAGTTTGAAAAATACGGTATGGTATTGTTTGCGACCAAACAATATCAGGCTGCTTCAGGCATGTTAGAAAAAGCGCTTATCGGTAACGAAGACAGTGCTTCAATAAACGCAAAACTTGCTCTTACATATCAAAATATGGGTGAAAACGAAAAATCTTTAGACAAATTCGTGCGAACATTTGAAATTAACCCTGATTTAACTGCCTTGAGATTTGATTATGCAAACCTTCTAGGGAATATGGATAAAAATGACGAGTCAATTGAACAATATAAAGAATACTTAAAAGCTTATCCTGACGATGCTGATGCATACAGAAACTTAGGTTTGGTATATAAAAAGACAGATAATAATGACTTAGCATTGTTTAATTTTGAAAAATCTTATTCAAAAGATTCTTCTAATTTGGAAACTAAAAAAGAACTTGCTCTTTGTTATCACAGAAAACAGGATTACAAAAATGCACTTAAGTTCTATGATTTCGCCTTGAAATCAGAGCCTGAAAATCCGGAACTTCTTGCAAATAAGGCTCTGGCTCTTCATGCGATGGGTAACTATGTTGCAGCTATTGAATTATACAAAGAGCTTCTTGAAAAACAGTCTAATGAAAGAATTGAACAAAATCTTGCTGCTGCTTCCATTGCTTACGGCTATGATTTGTATGATAAAAAGGATTATGGTCAGGCGATTCTGTATTTTGAAGATGCAATTGATTTGAATGATAAAGAAGCATCTGCATATTTCGGCTATGCAAGAGCAAACGCAAAAATGGGCTGTGTTGAGGTTGCAACTTTGAGTTATGAAAAAGCTGCAATGCTTGCTCCGGGTAATGTTGAATATGCTGCTGAATTAAATAAATACAGAGAAGAGCATAAAACTGAATCTGAGCCTGTTGTCCAAAAGCCGACAGAAGAAGTTCCTATTATTTCTCCTGTTGTAACAGAGCCTCTAAGTGATGCCGAATTATTGATTAAAAAAGGTGATGAGGCTTACAAGCAGGATAAATTTGACGAGGCGATAGATTATTATACAAAAGCGGTTGTATTTAATCCTTCCGATAAAGTTGTAATGCAAAAAATTGCTAATATTTATAAGCTCAAAGGCAACAATGCAAAAGCTTTAAGTTTTTATGACAAGATAATTTCTCTTGATGAGAATAATTCTGATGCATATTTCAATAAAGGTTTAGTCTATGCTAATCAAAAGAATTATGATGAGTGCATAAAATGTTTTGAGAAAGTTATTAATCTTTCACCTGAATATCCTTATGCATACTACTCTTTGGGTATGGCTTACGAGCAAAAAGAAATGTATGATAAAGCGATTGAGTATTATTGTTTATATACAGGAATTGAGTCTGACGAAAGAATGCTCAATATTGTTAATCAACGTATTAAAACTCTGGAAAATAAATAATGCGTAAGCTTTTAATTCTCTTTGTGTTCTCGGTATTACTATTTGCGGGCTGTGTTTATGACCGCGGTATGATTTTGTTTAACACAGAGCCGATTACTAAAGAAAATGCACTTACGGATGAAATAAATTTCAGAGTCGGTTCCAGAGTATATTATTTGTTTATTGCTCCTAAACGAATGGAAAATAAATTTATTCGCGTTCAGGTTTTCAAAATGACGGATAATGCTCCTTGGGGCGGGAATGAAGTTGTGCGTACGAAAGACTTCCGTTTGATGAAAGACCAAAGATATTATTATACGGATTATTTTACATTCCATGAGGCAGGAAAGTATGTAATGCAAGTGTTTTCAACAGACGATTTTCAACATCCTCTGGCTGTAGATTTCTTTTTTGTGCGATAACCCAACCAACGTGAACCCACCTGTAGAAGAATCAGCAGAGGACGACTTGTAATTTTACTCTTCGCTTGTAGTATTATAAAATGTCGTCCGACCCTTGTTTAAGACTCGCTTTCGGCAGGGAGCATGTTTTTTGGAATGTATTCTTCGATATCTTCGGGTGCAGGTTTGATTGGGAGACGGAATCCGAATGTTGAACCTTCGCCTTCTTTAGACTGTACAAATACTTGTCCGTGGTGGTGTTTTTCTATTGTCACTTTTACAAGATGTAATCCCAAACCTGTACCTTTTACGGTATGGGTTGCATTTTCTACACGGAAGAATCTGTCGAAAATTTTCTTTTGATATTGTTCAGGAATACCAGGGCCCTGGTCTTCTACACTGATTTCCACATACTCGCAGTCACGGGAACGTTCAGCTCTGATTTTGATACGTTTGCCGTCAGGTGAATATTTGATTGCGTTTGAAACAATGTTCATCAACGCTCTTTGAATGCTGTCGATATTTAGATAGATTTCTGGCAAATCAGGCTCTTTCATGATAGAGATTGTTAAATCGTGTTCTTTTGCAAGTACCTGAACCTGATTTACACAATCTTCTACGATTTCCATAATGTTCTGCTTAGTTTTTTCAAGTCGAATGTTTTGTTGTTCGTAACGTGAGAAATCAAGTATATCATTAACCATACGGTTTAATCGGATGATTTCTTGATTCATAACTCCGATAAATTCGCGCTGTGTATTGAAATCAAAATCGTTGCCAAAGTTGTAAAGAGTATCAATATAGCTTCTTAAAACAGTTACAGGTGTTCTCAGTTCGTGAGATACATTTGAGATAAAGTGAGAACGAAGCTGGTCCATTTCCACATCTTTTGTAACGTCAATTAATACAATAATATAGCCCACATAAGAATTTGAGCGTGTAAACATTGG
This sequence comes from Candidatus Gastranaerophilales bacterium, assembly GCA_023662705.1. GTDB lineage: Bacteria > Cyanobacteriota > Vampirovibrionia > Gastranaerophilales > Gastranaerophilaceae > CAG-196. The sequence continues at coordinate 9,789 of JAMPIM010000035.1, forward strand.
TGAAATCAAACATTTGATAATACGTTTGTCGATTTCGATATTAAATGGAACTGGTGTTCCGTCTTCGTCAAGCGGTGTATCTTTAAATTCGGCAATTTTTTCATTGAAACAGAATTCTCCGCTTGAATCGCAGAATTGTTGGATTTGAGAGCCGACAATATCATCTTCCGCTACTTCAAGAAGTTTTTTAGCGTGGTTGTTAACCATAATAACTTTGTCGTGGTTATCACATACAACAACACCGTTAACAATACTCATCAATACTGATTCAAGCTTATTGCGCTCAAATGTCAGGCTTTCAATTGTCTGTTCGTTGTAACGGCTTAATTTTTCTGACATATCGTTGAATGCGCTATAGAGTTCTTTGACTTCTTTATCAACTTCTTTGTCATCAAGTTTGTAGCCGAATTCTCCTGAGGAAATTTTCTTAACACCCTGATAAAGTTTGCGAAGCTCAGTTGTGATAATAGAAGAGTTCATATAAACAATTCCGACAATAACAAGCCATGCAAGAAGGAATACAATTCCTATAGAAACTTTTGTTGTAGCAGAAACATTATCCATAATTCTGCCTGATAAACCAACTGTTACGGAGCCGACATTTTCAGTCTGCCCGAGGTTTTTAATCATCATTGGAGAGCTGACTGTAATCTTCGCTTTTTCAGCTTGTTCAGGGTAGTCATCTTTACTTGAATAAATAACATTTGAGTTATTATCTTTAAATATAATAAAAGCAATGTCATCGTTGCTTTTTAAAATCGAAACAGAATTAGAACGAAGCGCATCGTATTTTGCAAGCTGAGGAACTTCTTTGGTTACTTCAACCCCTTCAATTGCAAGGGTTTTAGAAAGAACCTGCGCAAAGCTTTTATATGCTCCATTCATATTTTTATCAATGCTGTATACGGAAAAACCTGCAACTCCCATTATGAAAGCAGTACTAACCGCAAGACCCGCAATAATGAGTCTTGTTTGTGCTGTCATTCCTTTTTTTGCCTTCTCCCCTTTTATTGGTGAGTTTTTAACCTCTTCTACAGCAATGTTTTCCATAACGAGATTATATCATGCTAATTTTTTTTATTCTAGTGGTATAATTTTTTCATGATTTTTTTGAGAATAGCTTGTCTTTTTTTAATTTTATTTATGCCTGTTGCATACGGGATAGAAGAAGTAGAGCTTGATTTGAAAGAAGAAAAGAAGATTGAAGCTATTAAAACATTGAGAGAAGTTGATACACAATCACAAACTTCATATTTGTTTGAAGAAGTTTTGACAAAACATTTTGACAAATCTCCAATCGAGTCTGCACATTTGTTTGGATATTATAGAGCAGCTTTTGATATGGATATTAATTCTGATGACGAAGATTTTACTTACGGATTCAGTTCTATGAGTACAGGTATTGACGGGGATTTTAAGGATGGCAAAACTCATTATGAAATGCGTTTTCGTTTTAATCCAAAGCACGATTGCTCATTTTTACAGTACCTTCCGAGTAATATGTACATTGCAAACACTGCAATTCCGCATCATACAGTTGTTGTAGGACATACCCGAACTCCGACCGGTTATGAGGGCGGAAAATCGTTAACGACACTGCCATTTTATGCATATTCCCAAATTTCACGTAACTTTGGTAATGTAAGAAAAGTCGGTGCCCGTGTTAAGGGTAATTACAGTTATATAGATTATGACCTCGGAGGATACAGTTCCGATGTATATTTTACAAGTTTTTTCCCGGGAGCGGAATTTGCAGGCTGGGCAAATGTTAAACCTTTCGGGGGTAAAAATAAGGAAAAACTCGGGGTTCTAAAACTCGGAGGAGGAATTACATCAGGACAAAGACACGGTGATTATTTTGTATCAGGAGCTTATGCGGGTTATGAACGTCAAAAATTCTCTGTAGATTTTGAATGGGCTAAAGCAGACGGATATAACGGCGGAAAAGGCTATTCTTCAAATAAAGCTGAGGGTTTTTATACAACAGTTGGTTATAAAGTAACCCCTAAAACGCAACTTGTAGCACGCTATGACCAATTTAAACCAAATTTAGATAAATCTACAGTTAAACGTGAATATTCTGCCGGCGTGAATTATTTAATTAAAGGTCAGACATTAAAGTTGATGCTTAACTATATCTACTGCCAAAACAACACTGCAAAGGATTCACACAAGATTCTTTTAGGTACTCAAATTTTGTTATAATTAAGCGATTCCGTCCATAGAAACAAAACCTGCAAGGTTTTCTGTTTTATACGTGCGTGTTTTCTTTTTAACTGCGTTGCTTTCATTTCCGCCAACAGTTTCAAAGCTTCCATCAGAATTTACTTTTGTTACGATTGCGGTATGGTTATGTTGTTTTCCCGGACGTGTAATAATCATTATGTCTCCAGCTTTTACATTTTGGGCAATAAACTCGGATTTGTTGCTAGAAGGTAGTTTTAAAAATCGGTTATTCTTTTCTCCCCATTGTCTTATTGATGCAACAGAACATAATGATGGAGGGAAACTGGATGGCAATTTACTTCCATATACATTATGCACAGTTGTTGAAACAAAATCGGAACACCAAGGACGGTTTTGTCCTTTTGAAAACAATCTGTTTCCTTCTGCGTCACTGTTAACTTTTCCGACATAAGAAAGTGCTTTTTGAGCAAGCTGTGATTGTAATGGCCCTGTTAGTCTTGTTACGGAGCTTGTTGTAGTTCTGCTGAACGTATCTCCAAAACTAAAATTATTATTAAAGTTCATTGGAGTTTGATTCCATAAACTTCCTGTATTAAAGTTGTTCCAATTAAAACTTGGCTGGGTAAAATTCATTGCAGGCATCTGGAACAATGGTGTTTGTTGTGCAAAATTGAAAAAGCTTGGAGTGAATCCGCTAAATTGGTTGAATATAGGAGGTGCGGAGAAGAAATTGTTAAAAGAAAAACTATTAAACGGCGTAAACATATTGTTTAAGCCGCAGCAGCAATTATTAAAGAATGTACACATATTAAAAGCTGTCATTAGTTCTCCTTATATATAAAAAGTATATATAAAGAAGATAATTGCCTTTTTGTTACAAATCTTTACTTTTATACCGGCATAAAGATAGCGCTTGGTTTTTTTATATTTTTGGTTACTCCATCAGAAACTGCACGTCCGTCACCTGTTGATATTTCAACGTGCCCATATGTCGAATTGTAACCTTGTGCACCTCTGTCAAATACTAATATACAGCCTGCTGGCAGATTTTTATAATCTAATGAAGTTGATATTTCTTTAAAGTTTTTATTTTTTCTTAGAATACCTGCCATTTGATAGCCGTGCCCTCGACTGCCATTACTTAAACCTGTTCTTTCAAGTGCATTGCTTACATAAGCAGCACAACGTTTTGTGAAGCCGACTTTGTGGCTTAATGCATCGCTTGCAAGCATTTTCCCTTTATTTTGATTGTATCCGTCTAAACTTATTGTACCTTTATTGGATATTTTATTTGAACTTGTTGAGCGCGTAAATGTATCACCAAAGCTGAAATTATTATTCCAGCTGATGTTATTATTAAAAAGATTTATGCTTGAAAAATCAAAACTCGGTAATGTAAAAGTGTTTTGAAAGTTAAATACAGGCATACTGTTCCACATATTTGATGTAAACGAACTTATCGGAATCGATGTATTGCAGAATCCGAAATTATTCATATTAAATTGTGAAAAAGTGTCTATGAATGTCATAATTATACCTTATATATAAAAAGTATATAAGCGATTAAAAATTGACATTTTGTAACAGAATGTTAAAAGTTATACAGGTATAAATACTGCACTTGGATTTGGGTGTAATGATTTTGATATTCCATCTGATATCCCTTCGCCGTTTCCGCGGGTAAATTCTATATGCCCATAGATTTCATCAGGATTACGGGAACACTTGTCATAAACAAGTATGCACCCTGCCGGAAGTGAGTTAATATCAACTTCATCTTTAGGGACTTCTCTAAAATTAGGGTTTAATCTTAAAGTATCAGCCATTTCATAAGCATTTTGTCCTGTGCAGAGCCCTAAACCGGTTATACTTAATGCTTCTTGTACAAATTTTGCACAGTAACCTACTCCGCCAATGGCTCTTCTTGCGGCAATATTGGCAAGTAAATTTCCCTTTGTTGAATTGTAGTTATCCAGAGGTGATGCGGTGCGGACAAACGTATCTGTATTTTGTGACGATTGAACAGGAAAAATCGGAGTGTTCCAAATGTTGTTTATTGGTTGAAATGTCGGCATAAAGTTGAATACAGGCATGGAAAATTGTGGAAATTGATTGAATAAAAAAGGCTGCGGAAAAAACATATTGTTAAATCCGCCCATAAAACAGCCCATATTAAATTGTCCAAAACCATTAAAAAACATCTAAACCAATTTCCCTTATTTATATAAAGTAATTTTGTTCAAAAAAATTGCCTTACCAATTTTGGGCGCCAAAGGGCTCGTATTTTTTAATATAGTTTTTATGGGAGTTAATAATTTTTTGGTAACTGTTTTTTTCTTTTGGATTTGATAATATTTGAGCTTCGTAATGAATAATTTCTTCTTTTAATTTTCTGATTTTTTGTTTAAGAGCTTCACTTTTGAGGAAAATTTCTCCGTTATATCCGCATTCATCAGGGATAAGTGCAAGAGCAGAGTTTGGGAAGTTTTTACAATATTCTGGCATGTTTTGCTTTGAGCATCTGTTATTTTGTAAATATTTGCAGGTATAAAAAATAGCTTGCGGAAAAATATTTTGAACTTTGTTTACGTAATCTTCGTTTATATTTATAGCCGCTGATAATTCTATCGGGTTGAAAAAATCTTCGACAGGCTGAAACCCATCTCGTATAATGTTGCCGTTGCAAGCAGGTATTAATTTGCAGCAAAGCCCGCAATGATTACAAAAATTACTCATAATTATATTATACATAATTTATAGGATTACAGAAAGAAAAAAATAAGATAGTATATGGTTAGATAATTGTAAATAAGGAGAGATAAAAATGAAAAAGATACTTACTGTTCTTGGTTTGGCTTTGATTGTAAACAGTGCAGCTTATGCTGACGGAAATGCTTTTACACCGTTGAACTTTAATGATACCGCATATAAGACAAATACCGTTACTACTCAATCAGCTAATGTTATTTCCGATACGGAAGCTGTAGGCAACGGAAATATTCAAAACGCTATTTCTCAATTGGAAAATGCGCAGGTTGATATTAGAAATGATTTGTTAAACTGTAAAACAAAGTATGCGGATGTAGATGCTCAGTATAAACTGATTAAGGCAGAGAGAACCGCTTTAAAGAAACAGACAAAAGCAGTTGAAAAACGCATTAAAGAAATTGATAAGGCAAAAGAAAAAATCAGAAAAAATATGTTATAAGAAAAAGAGGCTTTAAGCCTCTTTTTTAGTTTCTGTCTTCCTGTTGGAAAATTTGCGGTGCACCAGTTTGATTGCAGACTCCAAATTGGCAGCTTGAATTGTAGCTGAAATCATTTTGGACTTGTCTGAAATTTCTGAGCTCTGTTTGCGGAGCATTGACTTTTGCAGGATTAAGTCTTGCTTCCGGAGTACCCGAGAACTCTTTAATTCCTGATTTTGGAGCGTATGTTTGTTGAAAAGGCTGTCTGCTGAATTGTGCAATACAAGCTGCTCCGTCACCATCAATCGGACAGGTTGCAAACGCGGGGATGGAGGTTAACATGAACGATAAAATTAATAACTTTTTCATATCGGGATTTCTCCTTTCATGATTATTGTAATTGCCTTTGTGGAGTTTTCATTAGAAAAATTAACTAGGTAATTAAAGCACCATTCCCCATCTACATTAAATGAAGGATTTGTAAAGTTTTGTAAAATGATAACATAAATTTGAAGGGTGACGGAGGGTTATTTTGTACGCTTACAGAGAGCAGACTCAGGTTAGACCATTACATGCGGTTCCTCAGAGGAGGAAGCCTGTTTCTCGTGTTGTGCGTAAAAAAAAGGTAAAGAAACAAAATCCTTTGGCATGGTTATTTAGAACCACGCTTTTGTTATCATTCTTATCTGTTTTTATAGTATTTGTTCATCCGACAGCATATAATTCTTTGATAAGACAAGTGTTTTTCCCAACGAATCTTTCTACTACAACAGGTTTTGAAAATACTATGAAAACGGAAAATCCTTGTTATAGAACCAATGTAGATTTGTATCGTATGGCAAATCCGATTACAAATTATCTTCATAATGATATGTTTAATAACGAGTTATTATTGACTCCAACCCTTCAAAAATCACATAGTGAAGTTACCACTATGTATCACACAACAGAAATTGCTTCGTTGAAACAGCAATTGAACGGTCTAATGGCTCAATATCCTGCAATAAAACCTTCAATTTATGTGTGGGAATATGAGCAGGGACAATATATTGATGTTAATGCCAATGAACTTTATCCATCAGCAAGTATTATTAAACTTCCTGTTCTTGTAAGAATGTTTAAGTCTATTGAAGCCGGACAATTTAAGCTAAATGATGAAATGAAAATGATTGAACAATATCGTTCATCGGGTTCGGGAAATCTTCAATATTCTCAAGCTGGGAATAATTATACAATGGATTATTTGGCGAAGATTATGATTCAGGATTCTGATAATACATCAACCAATATGATTATGGCTAAGATGGGCGGTATGGATGATGTTAATATCGGTTTAAGAGATTGGGGAATTTCAAAAACTTATGTCAGAACCTGGCTTCCCGATTTAAAAGGTACAAACAAAACTACTGCTTATGATATTGCAAAAATTCTTTATAACCTTGATAATCCTGGGTTTTTAACAATTAATTCCAGAGAATCAATTATTGATTATATGAGTCATGTTAAAAACGATCGTTTGATTCAAGCAGGATTAGGCGAAGGTGCTTTGTTTATTCATAAAACAGGTGATATCGGAACTATGCTTGGTGATGCAGGGATTGTTTATGCTCCAAACGGTAAAAAATATATTGTTGTAATTCTAGCAATGCGCCCGCATAACTCTTATCAGGGAAAAGAGTTTATTGTAAAGGCTTCTGAAATGATTTACAAAGCGATAGCAGGTTAGAGTTCGGAAGTACAATTTGGGCATCTTGTTGCTTGAATAGGAATACAGGTATAGCAATAAGGGCATTCTTTTGTAGTAGCAACTTCTTCAGCTGCTTCTTTTTTACACATCTTGTCTTTTAGTGTGTTTATTGCTTTTATTACAGCAAAAATTGCGCAGGCAACAATTAAGAAGCTTATTATTGTATTAATAAATGCACCATAATTTATTGTTACCGCACCTGCTGCTTTTGCTGCGTCTAAAGACGGATAGCTTGTACCGTGAGGATAAATTTGAAAATAAAGGTTTGAAAAATCAACCTTGCCTAATATTAGACCAATTGGCGGCATAATAATATCTTTTACAAGAGAATCAACGATTTTCCCGAATGCAGCACCGATGATTATACCGACAGCCATATCCATAACATTTCCGCGAAGAATGAATTCTTTTAATTCATTGCCAATATTTTTGAACATAACAAACTCCTTTTGTTTAATTGTAACATAATAATAATGCTCATCAATGCCCCCCTTGTGCATGTTTTTTGTTTGTGGGAAGATGATTCTAACTGGTAACAGTATAAATAGTAGTAGTAAAAATATAAGGGAAAAACAATGGCTAGAAAAACTCCATTAGAAAAAATCAGAAATATTGGTATTGCTGCTCACATCGACGCAGGTAAAACCACTACAACTGAACGTATCCTGTTCTATACAGGTAAAACCCACAAAATTGGTGAAACTCACGATGGTGCAGCTGTAACCGACTTTATGGAACAAGAAAAAGAACGTGGTATCACAATCCAATCAGCAGC
>JAMPIM010000036.1 GCA_023662705.1 Candidatus Gastranaerophilales bacterium
ATTGTAGAAGTTTCAATATTGTTTGTAATATTTTTAATTGTAGCATTTCTTGTTGCACCATTATCATTGGATGACAGCATGCAGGCTAAAAATACTTCCCGCTGGAGAAGTGTGCAGGAAGATTTTTCAAATATTTTCTATGCAATTAATACACAAAAAGAAGACAATGAGAAATCTTTCGCGGAAGCATTTAATACAACTATACTGAATGAGATTAAAACGGATGCAAAACCTTATAAAATAACATTTATGAACGGAACATATCCTAATGATACTTATCGTTTTAAAGAACTCAAGACAACATATTCAAACGCTACGATTTCAACGAAACTGTTTGATGAACCCCATGGTGCAATAAAAGGCGTGCTTATGTATGATGTTAACGGTTCAACAGGTCCAAATGTCTGGGGTAAGGATGTTTTCGGATTAAATATTTATGAAGACAAATTTGAACCTTTCTGCAAAAACGACCCATTGAGCACACAAAAACAAGACTGTTCCAAAAACGGTACAGGCTTATGTTGTTCTAACTATTATCTCGTAGGAGGAAGTTTTGATTAAGAATATTTGTGTTTATGCATCTTCTTCAAATGACCTCGAAGAAATTTATTATAAAGAAGCAGCAGAACTCGGAAACCAAATCGGCTCAAGCGGATGTAATATTGTCTATGGCGGAAGCCGCCGAGGCTTAATGTATGCTTGCGCAGGAGCTGTTAAGGATTCGGGCGGAAAAGTTATCGGAATTATGCCCGAGATTTTTGCAAATCCAAAGTTTGCCAATCCTGAAGATTGTGATGAGTTTTATGTAACCCCCGGAATGCGAGAAAGAAAAGCTCTGCTTGATGAAAAATCAGAAGCTGTTATTGCGCTTGCAGGAGGTTTCGGGACGTTAGAAGAATTATCCGAAATGATTGTACAAAAACAGCTCGGATATAATATGAAACCGATTGTTATTCTTAATACGAACGGTTTTTATGATAACCTAATAGGATTTTTTGAAGATATTATTAAAGAAAACTTTGCTAATACTGCTTCAAGAGAGCTTTATTATGTAGCACAAACCCCGCAGGAAGCGGTTGAGTTTATTAAAAATTATATCCCTTCGGAAGCTGAATCAAAATTTATAATACGATAAATTATTTACTCCTAAGTAATTACCCGCCATAACTATTTTTATTATTGATTTAATCTTGTGGTATATTAGAATTAGTATATGTATTAGACAATTGGGGGGCTGCTTATGAAAATTGATAAAAAAAATTTAGCTATCCAAATTTTAGCACTGGCAGGACTGGCACTGGCTATTAAACTTGCATTTATTTATTATGCTGCAAACTTTGACAAATATGCTCTTGCGAGTTTTTGTTCTATTAATGATTTTATCGACTGTGATGGAGTTGCAAAAACTACTCACTCGCAGGTTTTAGGTATTCCGCTTGCTTATTGGGGAATATTTTTCTATGTAGTAGTATTATTCCTGACTGTTGTTGACAAATTAAAAAACATAAAATTCTTAAAATTTTTGGAAGTCTTTAAAGACCCGAAAGCTTATATTACTGTTCTCGGTTCAATTGCATTTCTGTGCTCAATGGGACTTGCAGGACTTAGTTTATTTAAGATTAAAAAACTTTGTATACTTTGTGTAATTACTTATTTTATAGATTTAGCAATCGCACTTGTTGCCTCAAATGGTATGTTCAAAAACATTGTACAAAGTTTCAAAACAACATTTGTTGATTTCATTGCTGGTGCAAAAAAATACACAAAAACATTTATTGTACTGGTATTACTTACAGTATCATTCTTAGCATACAGCAGAATTACATATAACTTTGTTCCGCATATTAAAAAGCATCAGGATATTTTAAAATATAGAAAAATCAAACATAATCCTTACCGCGTTAAGGGAAATATTCTCGGAAACGAAAAAGGTAATGTTGTAATTGAACTGTATTCAGATTACGTATGCCCGTTATGTTACATACAAAACATTATGCTCCATCAGGCTGCAAAAGAGTTTACAAATATTAGAATTAATCACCATAACTTCCCGTTTGACAAAGAATGTAACCCTTATATTCAGGTAAATATGCACCCGCATGCCTGCTTTATGTCAAAAGCTGCAATTGCTGCCAGAAACCAGGGCAACTACTGGGAAATGAGTTCTTTGCTATATGAAAAACAACCTACTAAAATAAATGATGTGCTTAAACTTGTTGAAGAAGCCGGTCTGGATAAAGATAAGTTCATGCAGGATTTTGATACACAGGCTGCAAGAGACGAGATTGCAAGAGAACTTGAAGAAGCTCAAAGGCTTGAACTCGACTCCACTCCGACAATGATTATCGACGGAGAAGAAATCGTAGGTGTAAAACCGTATTTTGAATTAAAGGAACTGTTAATCAAGCATGGCGCAAAACGAAAATAAAATATTACTCCATGCCTGCTGTGCAATCTGTTCAGGATATCCTATCTCTCTTTTGAAAGAGATGGGATATTCTCCTGTTGTATATTTCTGCAATCCTAACCTTGATACACAAGAAGAATTTAACCGCCGCCTTGAAGCTCAAAAAACAGTCTGTGAGCATTTTGGCGTAGAACTTATTATTGAAGAATATAACCATAATGAATATCTGGATTATGTGAAAGGATTAGAAACCGAACCTGAGCGCGGAAGTCGATGCGACAAATGTATTGAACTAAGACTTCAACAAGCAGCACAGAAAGCGCAAGATTTGGGAATAAAAGAATTCACAACCTCACTTGTAATAAGCCCGCATAAGAACTTCAAAAAGATTTCAGAGCTTGGAAAATCACTGGGTGCCGGATATTTACCCCTTGATTTTAAAAAGAAAGACGGGTTTTTAAAGACTAATAATTTATCAAAAGAGCTTGGACTATACCGCCAGAATTACTGTGGGTGCGAGTTTGCTAGATATTATAAGCAATAAATCTGCAAAGCTCTACCAATTTTTCAGGATAAACTCCGATTAATACAGTAACAACCGCCGTTATAAACAGTACAAATTTTTGAGAGTAGACTGTTTTTAAAATCTTTGCATCAATATTTTCTTCAAACAGAGGCAGAATAATTTTTATATAATAATAAAGTGCAACAACCGTTAACAATAATAAAATCAGCAAAAACGGAATAAAAATCAACCCCGAATTTGCAATCGCAGAGAACAAATAAATCTTCGCTACAAAACCTGATGTAATCGGGAAGCCCGCAAGCGCAATAATTGCTATAGCGTAAGCTATACTCAAACCATGGTTTTTATGAAATAATCCTTTGAAATCGGAAGTATTCATACCCAATTTGTTTGAATCGGTGATATTCAAAAATGCAAAAACCGAAATATTCATCAATACATAACAAATCAAATAAAATATTACGGTAGAAAGATTATAAACCGACACCAAACACGCTGCAAGCAAAACATAAGCAGAGTTTGCTGCTGCTGAGCAGGCAAAAATAACTTTGACATTATTTTCTCTAATCGCATACGTATTCGCCCATAAAGCTGTAATTATAGAGATTATTGCAATAACAAAAGTCAATTCAAAACTGCTTCCCAGAGGGAAAACAAGAAGTCTGCAAAGGATTCCGAATAAAGCAAGTTTAGGGATTGTTGATAAAAAAGCTAAGATCGAAGTCTCCGAACCCTTATAAACATCAATAACCCAGTTTGCAAAAGGGAAAATGGATAATTTTGAAACTAATCCTAAAACTGTCATTATACCCGCAAACGAGTATAAAAGATTTGGTTCGGATTCTATTATTGTTTCATATATTTCTGACAGATTCAAGCTTGAAGTTATTCCATACAAATATGAAACCCCGAATAAAAATACCCCAGTAGAAACAGCACTTGTAATCAAATATTTGAACGATGCTTCTTTTGAATAATAACCTTTATCAGAGGCAATTAAAAAATAAGCCGGAAAACTCAACAACTCCAATGATACAAGAAGTGTTAGAAAATCGTTTGCACAAACAATATTCATTGCTCCAAATATTGCAGTTAATAACAATGCCTGAATTGTATAAGCATTTTGTCTTTGCCCGTGAACCAAGTTTCTTGTCAAAAGTACGGTAAAAAATCCGCATAACAAAATTACGAAATGGAATAATAGAGTATAACTGTCAGACATTATAGAATTTCTGAACCCGAAATACTGAGGCTCTGTCTGCACCGTAGACAACAAAACCGTACTCAAAGCAATCCCGATTGCTGAAACAAGTCTTGCATAACGGAAATATCTTGGAGACAAAAACATCGAACACAAAAGTTGTATGATTATGAATAATCCCAAACATGCCTGTGGAAGCAAAATATTGAACAAATCGTTAATCACTACATTTGCCCCCCTGCAAGGTTCAATATAACAGACGGGAATAAACCAAATATGATTAATCCTGCCGTGATTGAAGCCAGTACAACAAATTCATGCACACTTATATCTCTATAAGTTGTTTCACATTCTCCAAAGAAAGCTCCATGTAAGAATTTTAGCATATAGCAGGAGCTTATTATTAAAAGCGGTAATGATAAAACCGCAATAAACTTAATATTCAAATCAGAGAACAGCGCACCTATAATTGTTAAAATTTCACTTATAAACGGAGCAAACAACGGTACTCCGATTGATGCCATTACAATAAGAGTAGCGAATCCGAAAAGTCTTGGCATACTTTGTGCAATTCCGCCCAATGAATTAATATCACGAGTTTTACATCTCAAATAAACAATTCCGCAAATCATAAATAAACCTGCCGTTACAAGCGCATGTGCAACCATGTGGAAAACAGATGCCGAAAGCCCGAGCTGATTTGCGGCACACAAACCCAAAAGAATTAATCCCATATTAGAAATACTTGAATAAGCAACAATTCGTTTTATATCGGTTTGAGAATAAGCAACAAACGCTGTATAGATAATATTTATTAACGCAAATACGGCAAGAATCGGCGCAACCTCAAGAAATGAATCATGTAAAATTTCATAATTGAATCTAAAAATACCATACGCACCGGTTTTCAATAAAATTCCCGCTAAGATTATGCTCACAGGTATCGGCGCATTGGTATGCGCATCAGGTAGCCAGGTATGCAGAGGAATAATAGGAAGTTTTACCCCAAAACCAATAAGGAAACATACTGCAATAAAAATCTGAATACCGTTTGGAATAGGATTTGCAAAAATATCACTAAAAGATGCGGACAAAACACCTGTCATTACATAGTTATAATAATGCAGCATTAACATTCCCAAAAGCATTATCATACTGCCGAGAAAAGTAAATAACACAAATTTCACCGAAGATTTTTTAGCTTCGGGATGAGGTTCAATTGAAAAATCTCCGCCAATTAAAAAGTATGCAGGAATAAGCTCCAATTCCCAGAACATAAAGAACACAAACATATCTGAAGATGCAAAAATCCCCAAAATTGAAGCCATGAGCAGCAATAACATTGAATAATAAAATTTGTGATTCTTTCTTATATTAAGCTTGCTTGAAATAGAAGCAATCAGAAAAATAAATGAGGTTAACACCGTCAAAATCATTCCAATTCCATCAAGCTTGAAAGAAAAAGTTACCCCGATAGATTGTATCCAATCCAATCCAAAGAAACTTAGTTTATCAATATAAGGATTTGCCGAATCAAAAAACATCAGCATCAAAACCGCATACATAAAATGAAATGCGCAAAACCCTTTTGTAAAACGTCTTACAATAATTTCATTTCTTGTAAAAAACGGCGACATCAATAAAAACGATGCTAGCATCGGTAAGAATATTAAAAACGGTATTGAAAGTAGTTTTTCCACCTGAATTATCCCCCTATATAGTACAGATAAAAGGCTGAATAGCCGATTATCAGACAAATTATTATTAAAGTAATTATTATAAACGCATACGCGTTATATCTCTGAACATTACCATTCTGAACTTTGATATATATTTTTGAGAACCATTTTGAAACATCGGTTATTAGTTTAACAGTTCCGTTCATTATTTTATTTTCTATAAATGCAGATACCTTAACCCCTAATTTTGCACTTGATATAATTGGTTTGTAATTACCTAAAACCCTGGTATCTGTTATATTCGCGAAAACCGCTAATTTATTATAAACAGAAGTTAAGGTCTGAGTATAAAACTTATCCAAATAAAATCCGTTAAATGTAATCGGATACAAAATCGGAACTCTCCAAAAAGCATCTTTAATATACAAAATATAAACACAAATCCAAGCAGTCAGCGCCGCCCAGAATGGTTCAGAAACATGGAACTTGACCAATCTTCTAACATAAAAATAAAAAGCTATGTTCAATATCGTTAACAGTAAAGGTACAATCGGAAACGCTTTATTCTCTTTATCCATTCCGACAACAAGTGCTATTCTTATTACATAGAATGCAGTTAGGAAAGAAATCAGACAGAACAGCACCTTTAAAACCAAACTCAAGTCCATATACAAAAATTCTTTTGCAACCATGCCGGAGAAAAATATTCCCGAAAGCGACAATCCGCCAATTAGGAATAATATAAAATTGAAGTAACTAAAGCGTTCGCCCTCACAAGGAAGGGTTAAGAATAACATAGATTTAATAAATGCATGCGCGATAAATAGTATGAAAGCCGCTTTTAGATTCCCCATTCCAAGCGCAAAAAACATCAACCCTAATTGAGCAGAAGTCGAATATGCTAAGACTTTTTTAGGATGAGATTGTGCACACGCAGATAAAGAACAGATAAAAGCTGTTAGCAAACCTAAAACAGCAATAATTTTCAACAAACCTGTATCCAATGAAAAGAACGGATACAATCTAATGAGCAAAAATACTCCTGATGCAACCATTGTTGCGGAGTGCAGCAGCGCACTTACAGGAAGTTTTGCCTCCATCGCATCCTGAAGCCATGTATAAAACGGAAACTGGGCTGATTTAACCGCAGCTGCTATTATAAACAGAATACAAATTCCCCAAAACAACGGAGTCGAAGTATATGCACTCACCAGAGTTGAAATTATATTCATATCGACAAAGGAAAGAGTTGTTAATCCCCAATTTCCTGAGTATGCAAACATCAAATATGAACAAAGAATAATTCCTGAAATAAAAGCCGTATCACCAATTCTATTAATTATAAATACTTTTTTCGACGCTAAAGATTTCTCTTTCTTAAAATACTCAAATCCGATAAGCAGATATGATACAACCCCGACGATTTCCCAGAAAACATAAGCCTGAAAAAGATTCGGGCTGAAAAATAATCCTGCCATAGAAAAGTTAAACAGGTTCATAAGTGCGTAGAATCTATAAGTTTTCTTCTCATTCTTCATATAAGAAATCGAAAATACCTGAACTAAAAAACTCACAACAAATAATACTAATGCAAAAACAAGCGCTGTTTTATCAACATGCAATCCTGCCGAAATTATAAAATCATTTATTTTAATAAATGGAAACTGAGCTTCCAATATATGATTTTTATTCCCGATTAAAGCTAAAGCACAAAGAATCACACCCATTAAAGACGAAAACAAAGTAAGCACATAAATAACAACTTTATTCACATACACAGAGAAAAATCGTCCGAGCATAATTATCAAAAATATCCAGAACGGAATCAAAAGTATTAAATATATATTATCCAAAATCATATCTGCCACTTTATAAATCTCCGTATTTCTCAATATTTTCTGACTGTTTTTTGTTATACATCAGGTAGAAAATATATAATGCAACTGCAAGCTCTACCGCACCCAATCCGACATAAAACAACGATATCATATATCCGTCGAAATTGGTGCTGTCAACAAAAGCTGCAAAAGTAATAAAATTAATATTTACACCCGTTAAGATAAACTCAATGGATATCAAAACTTTGATAACATGTTTTGACAAAACAGAACCCGCAATTCCGATTACAAAAAGAACTAAGCCAAGGAAAAGGTAATGAAAAATCGTAATATTATCCATTATTCCTCCTTTTGAACAAACTTAATCCAACAACAATTATCGTCAGAATCAAAGACATAAGTTCAAATGCCCAAACATATTTTACAAAAATTCCGCTTCCAAAAGCAGACATTGCACTGACAGGATTCACTCCGTAAAAGTCAGGAATTTCAAGTCCAAAACGTATTATCGAAAACGATGCAATAACAAACAAACCTAAAATAAAACACATTGCAAATGTAAGTTTTGAATTTGGCTTATCTACATTGTTTTTAGGATTTGTAAACATTATTGCCAAACCCAAGATAACAGGCACAGCAAGTCCGTAAATAGCGATTTGAATAACAGCATTGTACTCTGAACCTAAAACATAGAACAGCACACCTGCAAGGAAAAACACCATTATTGCAGACAAAAGCGAATAAAATATGTTTCTGAAAGCAATAGCTGCTATCGCGAACAAAATCATTAAAATTGAAACAGGATAAAAAACTATAGGATTATCAATTCCGTTCATTTCGTCCCTCCAATTTATATATTAATTCTAAATCATTTTTATCTTCTGTTGCAAGTTCGTATTCTCCGCTCATTTTAATTGCACCTTTAGGACAATAATAAGCACAATTTCCGCAAAAAATACACTTCTTCAAATCTATTTTAAACTCTTCTTTTGTCATAGTAATCGCACCTGTAGGACAAACTTTGATACAGCAATAACATCCCGCACAATGCTTAACAACAGGTTTCCCGCGGAAATTTTCAGGCAGCGTCTGTTTTTTTTCAGGATATTCTAACGTCACAGGACGCTTGAACAAGTGTTTAAATACAGTCAACATTCCCACAAGGCACTTAAGCATAAACACCTCCTGACAAGAACTTGAAAATTACCATCAAGAACAAATTCAAAATCGATATAGGAAGCAAAACTACCCACGAAAACTTTAATAAATCATAAGGAGCCATTCTCGTAAGCGCTGCACGCACCCAGATTGCCAAAAAGATTATTACAAACGATTTTGCAAGAAGCCAGAAAGCCTGTTCAAAATACAACATCCAGCCTGATGTTAAATATTTTCCTAAAGGAGACAAATACCCGCCCAGAAATAAAACTGCAATAAATAAAGAATTTGCAAACAACATTGCATACTCACCCAGATAAAACAGAGCAAATCTCATGCCGGAATACTCCGTATTATACCCGCAAATCAATTCACTCTCTGCCTCAGGCAAATCAAACGGACAACGATTAAGTTCAGCAAGAGTACAAATAAACATAATCACAAACCCGATAAAACACGGAATAAAATTCCAGCCTAAAAGTCCATTTGCAGAACTTTGAGCAAGAGTAATCTGGGTTAAGTTCATTGATGAAGCCAAAACCACTACTGCAAGAACAGTAAACGCTATCGGAAGCTCATACGCTAAAACCTGCGCCACATTCCTCATTGCGCCAAACAAAGAATATTTATTATTACTTGCCCAGCCTGCCAGAAGAATACTCAACACAGGAAACGCGGCAAGCACCATATAAATCAGAAGATTAGTCTGAAAATTCATAAAAGTGAATTCCGCACTAAACGGAATCAAACCCAATACAACCAGCACAGGCACAAACATCAAAATCGGAGCAAGGTTAAATAAAAACCTGTCCGCGCCTGACGGAGTAATATTTTCTTTGCATAAAAGCTTAAATGCATCCGCAATTGTCTGCAAAACGCCCCATAAGCCAACACGATTAGGGCCTTTTCTCTGAGTAAACCATCCAAGTAGTTTTCTCTCCAAAAGAACAAGCGCAAGAATTACCAAAAGAAGTACAGCAAAAATTATACAAGCAGGCAGGATATAGAAAGTTATATCCCCAAACAACTGCGGGATATTATGTTTTGCCAAGAATTCAATGTATAAAAAATACAAATAATTCACTACTTGTCGACCTCCGGTAAAATTATATCGAGAGAACCCGCAATTGCAATTGCATCATTGAGGTACTCCCCGACTAATAATTTTCTTAAAAGATTCACCGCATAATAAGAACCTGTCCGCCATTTCAAACGATAAGGACATTTTCCCCCGTCAGATTTAATATAACAGCAAGCCAAACCTCTCGGAGCTTCAATTTCAGATTCATATTCACCTTCAGGAAGTTTAAGATTTAAAGGATTAATAAGATTCTGCTCCAAATCTCCGCCTTTTTTAAGATAAACAACCGCCTGACGAACAATTTTAGCACTTTCTTCAAGCTCTAAAATTCTTGCTATATAACGAGCAAAAGAGTCACCTTCCTCCAAAACAACAGTTCTGAAATCAAATCCGCTGTATAAATTATCTCTCAGGCGGAAGTCCAAACTCATTCCGCTTGCTCTTAGATTTACTCCAGTAATAGAACCGTTCAATGCCGTTGGAATATTTAAAACTCCTTTACCTACAGTTCTTTTTCTAAAAATCGGATTTTCGGTAATAATCTTGTTATAATCTTCTATCTTTTCAGGCAAGATATCAAGAAATCTTTCAACATCATCAAGGTCAAAAACATCACGCCTTACTCCGCCAAAGACGAAATAATTATTCATCATTCTCTGACCCGTAATTTTCTCAAAGTATTGAAGTATCATTTCTCTTTCTCTAAATGCATAGAAGAACGGAGAAACCGCCCCCAAATCCATCAGAAAAGCACCAATCCATAAAAGATGTGAAGCCATTCTGTTTAACTCAAGCATCATTACTCTGATTGCGCGAACTCTATCTGACAACTTAACATCCAGAGCTTTTTCCACCGTCCTGCAAAGGAGTTCAGAGTAGAAAAAACCTGCAAGATAATCTATCCTGTCAACCGTTGGCAGATACTGGATATAGCTGAGTTTTTCAGCCATTTTTTCCATACCGCGATGCAGATATCCTACATCAGGTTCACAAGATACAATTCTCTCTCCGTCAAGTTCTAGTATCAATCTCAAAACCCCGTGCGTAGAAGGATGCTGAGGCCCGAGATTAAGTTTGAGTTTACTCATCCTAATTATCTTTCTTTAATGGGTGACCATCCCAGTCTTCTGGCATATAAAGACGTTTTAGTTCTTCATTACCGATAAATTTAACACCGAACAAATCATAGATTTCTTTCTCGTCAGCAACAGCCGAATCAAATATTTCAGATACACTTTCCGCTTCGTCTTTTACATTGACAGCAATAAGCACATCTTCTTCGTCTTCTGTTGAAAATAAATGATATGTAAGTTCTATGCCGTTTTCTTTATTATCAACCGCAATAATTTCTTTTAATAAATCAAAACCGTAATTTTGTTTTACAAAATCCAAAGTCTTTTTAAGATTAGATTTAATAATAATCTTATCTTCCGTGAGTTCACAATCTCCAAATATATTTTTTAATTCTTCTATATTCATTTTTATACCTGCTTTCTATATTTATTCTACACCTAATTTAGTTACGGATAACTCATCATCTGTATATAAACCGCAAACAGACTGATGATTTTCCATAAACTCTTTTCTGGTAATAATTGATTCTGTTTTTATCTTATTCTGTAGTTTTCTTATCGCATCAATCAAAGATTCAGGCTTAGGCGGACACATCGGAAGATAAATATCCACAGGAATAATCTTATCAATTCCTTTCACAACCGAATAAGAAGTTTCGGCAAACATACCGCCGCCACAAGTGCAAGCACCCATTGCAATAACATACTTAGGCTCTGCCATCTGTTCATATAACCTTAAAAGAACAGGCGCCATTTTATAAGTAATAGTACCCGCGCAAATTAATAAGTCCGCCTGCCTAGGAGAACCTCTAAAAACTTCCGAACCAAAACGTGCAATATCGTTATTGGAAGCAACCGTCTGCATCATCTCTATCCCGCAGCAGGATGTCGCAAACGTAAGCGGCCATAAAGAATTTGCTCTGCTCCAATTTAAGATATAATCAATGGAAGTTACAATTACGTTCATTAAATCCACCTCAGCATTTTTTTATTAACTGCAAAATAAAGTCCCAGAAGCAGAATCAGCACAAACAAAAAAGCTTCTATAGCAGCAAATATTCCCAGTGAATTCAGAGACAATGCAAACGGATACAAGAAAATTGTTTCAATATCAAAAACCAAGAACAGAATAGCATAATTAAAATATCTGATATTGAATTTAATTTTTGCATCAGAAAAAGGAACAATTCCGCATTCATAAGCAGAATTTTTGATTACAGACTCTTTTTTATACTGGCATAAAAACCCTGCAACAACCATTATCAATGCAAACAGAGTTGATAGTATAACGAAAATTGCCAGACAGACGAGTTCTTTCAAATTGAGCTCCTTTACCATTATATTTTGTACTAAAAGTTTTTTTGTTACAATAGATTATATATATATATTAAGATGAATTTATGCGACAACCTTCTATAATAGTTTTATTAATAGCACTTGTAATTATGGGCATTAGCCCCGCAGCCTTTGGTGCAATAAGAGGAAAGATAGATTACTCAATACCTGTCGATTATTCAAAACTCTCCGAACCTGAGCTTGAATCCAAGGCAAAAGTTTATTACTTCAATGCGCTTAAATACAAGGACAACAAAATAAACGAAGATATAACAAATGCACTTATGCTTTATAATGTTTTATTAAATATGAACCCCGACAGTTTAAACTACTGTGTTAAACTGGGTTCTCTGTATGACAAACTCGGAATGGACAAACACGCAAGAGGGAACTTTGCACGCGCCATCGGAATAGACAACTCTCAGCCTGAACCATATTTTTACTATGGAGAGTTTTATTACAAACGTGAAATGTACAGAAAAGCGCTTAAATATTACGGTGAAGCATACAGCCGAGGTTACACGACAAATTATGATATGCTCTACAAAATGGGTGATATTTATGAAAAATTCGGAGACACGCGCTCTGCTCTAAAATACCTGCAAGATGCTTCCGCTCAAAATCCAAACAGCGAATTGGATAATAAAATCAAAAGGATTGAAGCACAAGACTCTATAAACAACGAATATTATTCAAACACAAGAATAAGAATTAAATAAAAAAAGAGGCAGTGTTACCTGCCTCTTTATGTTAATTAAACAACCGTATTCTATCTTACATCTTTATTTTGTTATTGAACATATTCGTCTCTGTTTGAATACTGTTTCTTTTCTTGTCTTTCAAGATTTTCAACAGCTTCTCTTGGAGTGCTTCCTGATGCAGTATGACCGTTACATCCGTCAGTTGCTACGTGAGTTGATGGACCTACTTGTTTAGTAGTAACGCTTTGGTCTCTACCAACTTTATCCATAGCCGGTCTGTATTTTCCGGAACCGGAAGTTCTTACTTTACCAGCAGGAGTAGGTTTTGTTTCAACTCTGTCAATGCCTTTTACCTGTAGAGGAATTTTTATTTCCTTAGGTACATCGCTTGCTGTAATTAAAGCTTGCAATTTAGCTGTATCAAGGTTTCCGTTTTCGTCTGTACATAATTCTTTTTGGAATGCTCTGATTGCACCATCAGCACCATATAATTTACCGCCGCAAGCATCAACTAATCCAGGGAAGTAAGCGTCAACCATTTCTTTCCAGCCAACTCCAGGGTTGTCTTTTCTCAAGTGTACAAATGTTTTATCTTCTGTTTTTGTTGTTTCTGCGCCTTTCTTTTCTTCAACTTCAACATCGCATTTTTCATCAACGCAATTGTCGTCACCGTTGTTATCATCATCATTTGGTTTAACTTTTTCAAGTTCTTTTTGACGTTTTTGAAGTCCGCCGATAAGTTCTTCTCTGTTGATAAGACCGCCATCGCCGCCCATAGTGTTCAAGAAGTCTTTGTATCCTTCTCTATCCCAAACTCCGTTTTCATCAACGAATGAACCTGCGATTAACATAGCGATTTGAGCATATTGAGAATTTTCTCTATTTAATCTTTCAACATAAGCTTCAAAAGTTGTTTCTGTGAAGTTGTTTGAAAGAACAGGTGTTTCACCCTTATCTTCCAATCCTGAAAGAGCACCCAATGCTGCTCCTACTAAAGCACCCGGAACTGCTGCATATAATCCCAATTTACCTAATTGACCTGCTAATCTAGGGATATCACCTGTAACTAATATATCAGTAATAATGTGGATAGTACCTGATGCGTCAATTGTAACACCTTCCGGCAGTTTTCCTTGAAGTTGTTCTGCAAGATTCTGTGAAATATCATAGGTTTTATCCTTGTAATAAGGAGCTTGGAATTTAATATCTTGTGGTAACATCTTAGCTGCTCCATACGCAGAACCAGCTGTCAATGCTGCACCGCCTGCT
Organism: Candidatus Gastranaerophilales bacterium; assembly: GCA_023662705.1. GTDB lineage: Bacteria > Cyanobacteriota > Vampirovibrionia > Gastranaerophilales > Gastranaerophilaceae > CAG-196. The sequence continues at coordinate 14,269 of JAMPIM010000036.1, forward strand.
GCTCCCAATAAGCCTTGGAAGATTGCTCTACCAATATGTTTACCTTCGATATCATATCCGCAAAGTTTAACTAAAGCCATTGCATGTTTTTCATCTAATTCGCTTAGACCTGAGATTACTCTTAAAGCACTGGTAGTCTTAAGTTTTTCACCAATTAATTTGTCTTTTTTATGATGTCTGTTAACTTTGTAATCATCACCAACTTGAGTACCAATAAGGTCTGAAAGTTCTGATAAATCCCATTTACCGTCTTCAGTTTCTTTAATAAAACCAGCTTCTCTTAAAGCTACAAACAATTCTGTTTTGTTGCCCAAAGAATCCATAATTTCTTTTGTGGTTTGTGTCTTTTTGTGTTCAACTTTATTCTGTCTGCCTTTGTTATCAGAAGCAATTCTACCATCTGATTTGTAACCAGTCATAAAGCTTTTGAATCTTTTGAAGATATTTCTGTCACCAAGAAGAGCTTTCTTAGTATATTTATCCCATTGACCGTTAGCTTTCAAAATATCTTCAGCTTTGTCCTGAACTTTGCCGCCTTTTTCAAGGTCATCAATCTGCGAAATAGCATCATATACTTTTCTATATGCATCAATCATTGGTTGATTAAATGCTTTATATGCATCCTTGAAATCACCTTTAAATTTATCTGCATCTTTTGCTTCTTTTTTTATTTCATCCATTATTTGTTGAGAAGTCATATTTGGATTAGCAGCCAATTTAGCAGCATAAGCATCGGCTATTTGAGAAGTTTGTTCTGCAATACATTCATTCTTAGCCATTTTTTCAAGCTGTTTTAGAATATCTTCATGCAAGTCATCTTTGATACCTGCTGTTTCTAATTTTTTAACTAAATCTTTGTGTTTAATATCATCTGAAGAACCATAAGTTGCAGGCATTAATGCAATAACATCAGCAACTGCTTTTCTGAATTCAGGATCAAGATTAGCTTTTGCATCTAACATTTCTAATGCACCGGCTCTTGTTCCGCCGTCTTTTACAAATCCTTCAAGATATTTAATATGAGCTTCTTTAGCTTCTTTATTATATGTCTTAGCTTGTTTTTCAGTCATACCTGCAGTAGGACTTTTAGGAGCTTTTACCTCTTCTTGTTGAACAGCTGCTTCAGTTGTTGCTACAGGGTTTGTTGTATATAGACCCATAACTTGATTAAAATCTTCTGTTGAAACACCTTCTTTAGCTGCTGCTTCTGTTTTGAAAATAGCAAATTCTTCTGCATCAAGAGTACCGTTGTTATCTCCATCTTTTAAATATGCTAATTTTTGTAACTCTGCATTTGTGATTTTAGAAATATCAAGACCCATGATAATATACTCCTATTAATTTAATAATCCTCGTACTTATATAAAGTCATGATAAACTCATGAATTGCCCCATGGGAAGACATGCGATTTACATTTCTTAACAAAAGAGTCTTGTCATAAAGACAAGACTCTTTCAAATTTTCGCTAAAACACAGACTATACGTTAGCTGTAGCTCTAGGACCTGCGTTAACAATTTCAGCAGGCATGTTTGGATATTTGCTTGAGAAGTTATCAGCAAACATTTGAGCAAGCTTGTTAGCGTTAGAATCGTAAGCAGCTTTATCAGCCCACATTCCTCTTGCATCAAGCATTTCATCAGGAACACCAGGACAAGATGTAGGGTAATCTACATTGAATACATCGTGGTGTTTGAATTCTACTGAATCGAATGAGCCGTTTAATGCAGCTGTAACCATAGCTCTAGTATAAGCTAATTTCATTCTCTTAGCACCCATAGAAGCTGAGCCACCAGCCCAACCAGTGTTAACTAAGTAAACTTTAGTACCGTATTGGTCAAGTTTGTCACCCAACATTTTAGCATATACAGAAGCATCCATTGGCATGAATGGTTCGCCGAATAATGTTGAGAATGTAGGTTGTGGTTCAGTTACACCACGTTCAGTACCAGCAAGTTTAGATGTGAAGCCTGTTACGAAGTGGTACATAGCAGCGTTTTTGTCTAATCTTGAGATTGGAGGTAATACGCCGAATGCATCAGCTGTTAAGAAAATAACAACTTTTGGAATACCGCCCATTGAAGGAATAGCAGCATTATTGATGTAATTGATAGGGTAACCTACACGAGTATTTTCTGTTAATGAACCATCGTTGAAATCGAATTCACGAGTTTCAGGGTCCATAACAACGTTTTCGATTAATGAACCGAATTTGATAGCATTGAAGATATCAGGTTCGTTTTCTTCAGAAAGGTTGATACATTTAGCGTAGCATCCGCCTTCGAAGTTGAATACGCCATCAGGAGACCAGCCGTGTTCATCGTCACCGATTAACTTACGGTTAGGGTCAGCTGAAAGAGTTGTTTTACCTGTACCTGAAAGACCGAAGAATACAGCTGTTTCATGAGTTTCAGGATCCATGTTAGCTGAACAGTGCATAGGTAATACATTTTTCTTAGTCATTACGTAGTTCATAGTAGCGAATACAGATTTTTTGATTTCGCCTGAGTATTGTGAACCGCAAATGATGATTTCGTGAGCTTCGTAGTCGATAGCGATACAAGCTTCTGAGTTTACGCCGTCAACTTCAGGATCACATTTGAAACCAGGAGCACAAAGAATTGTGTAATCAGCTTCGCCGTAGCTAGCTAATTCTTCTGCTGTAGGTCTGATTAATAATTGGTGAATGAACAAGTTTTGGCTTGCCATTTCGTTGATAACTCTGAATTTTTGAGTATATTTTTTATCTGCACCTGCAAAACCATCGAAGATAAATACTTCTCTGTTTTGTAAGTAAGCAGCGATTTTACCCTTGATTGAGTTGAATGCTTCTCTTGAAATAGGTCTGTTAACTTTACCCCAAGCGATATCGTTGTGAATAGATTCAGTATCAACGATGAATTTATCCTTAGGTGAACGACCTGTGTATTTTCCTGTTGTAACAACAAGCGCGCCAGTGTTAGACAAAGTTCCTTCGCCTAATCTTAAAGCAGCTTCTGTTAATTGAGCAGGAGTTAAGTTGCGGTAAACAGCTTTTGGCCCGATAATGCCAAATTTTTCAATACCATAAGTTTCCATAAATAGCTTCCTCCTTTTTAAAAGCACTTATTTAATTTTCCTATACACAATGATTGTAAGATAAACACTTGAAAAAAGCAAC
>JAMPIM010000037.1 GCA_023662705.1 Candidatus Gastranaerophilales bacterium
CTACCTTCTGGGTTAAGATGTAAAAAAGTTGTTACAAAGTGGAACGAAAATTTAAAAAGTTGTATTATAACCTTGTACTTGATTTCAAAACAATGTTTACCCTAAAACAGCGTAGGCGAAATCGCCCCAAGAGTATGAGGGGGTTATATTGCTTATTGCTTGCAATTTTGCAGGCTTAATAAGTGTGCAAAAAGCAGGCTGGAGGTTCTTATGCGTCATTGCTGTCAGTTTAAGGCTGATGATATTTATTATTTAAAAGAAACTAATTTATATGTTACCCGCAAACTTTCTATAGGCTTTTGTCCGATTTGTCAAAAACCCGTTGCGGAACTTGTTGAGATTCGTTTTGACGGAGCTATAACTCGTGATTATAAATCAGGACTACAAGCTAATGAGCTCGCAATGAAACTCAAAGACGATATTATCTATTCAATGAAAGAATATAATTATCGTAAATTTAAATCAAAACCTTTTGGTTGGAAATACGGTGTAAACAAGTCCGTAAATATTCGAGGCGAAGAACGTGTAAGGCAGTATGCCTGTGATTTTTACGGTAATAAAGAAATTATTAAAACAGTTTAAAATCTCTATTTCATCTATTTCTCCGGGGCGCAATTTTTCACCTTTCTCTCGGGGGTATATTTACCCTTACTACTCCTTGCGCCCCTCTTCTTTTTTTAAGGAATAATTATGGTTAAAAAAAATATTAAAAATAAAAAACAGGATGTTAATAATAAGCATATCGAATTTTATGACAAGACTTTAGATATTTTGGGGTTTATTCTGGATGAATTTTCTCAAGAACTTACAAGAGCTGATATAGAATTCTTAGAAATGCCGAAAAATTCTATTGCAACTTTGGATTTCTTGATTTCTTCCGTTATCAAGGTTCAAAAGGGACAAAGGCTGGCACTGGGTCTTGATGAAGAAGAGCTTCAAGATACATCTCCGCAGATTAATATTATTGAAGGGATAAATGAGAATAAAATATAGTTGAAAAATTTTTACTATGATGTTATCCTTGAATTGTTAAAAGGAGAATGTATGAAAAAAGTTTTAGTGTTTATTGCGGTGTGTTTGCTCTTTAATACATCTGCTTATGCAAAAGATTATGCCAAAATTCAGTTAAAAGAGCTGGAAAAAGCCCAAAAGTATAACACAACAGACAAGTATTATGCTGATTATTCAAAATCTTTAAGCAATATTCCTTCTGTGGAAATTAAAGACCCTAAATTAATCAAACTCAGCGGATATGAATTTGTTTCTGCTGATAACCTTAAGGCTAAGGCCGCAGAAGATAATCTTAAATATATGAAAATAAAATCTAGCTTGTATGGCAAAAAAGCAGATAACTATAATGCACAGGCGTATGGTGATGATTTTTATAAGATTTACAGGATTGCAGAACGTATTATTCGCGCAAATAATTTAGACTATATAAACTGGCGTATAGTGTTACAGAAAGATACCGATTTTAATGCGTATTCAAGCCAAATGAACTGTATTACAATTAACACCGGTGCGTATGATACTTTTTCATCAAATGACGATGCGCTTGCTTTGCTAATCGGTCACGAGATGGCGCACTCTCTATTGGGGCATTATGCCAGAACCGCACAGCATATTAAACGATTAAACAGATGTGATAATAAGGAAACTCCGCTTGCTTATCTGATTGCTAAAAGACGTTATTTATCTGATTCTAAAAAAATGGAATACGCTGCGGATACCACCGGTGCAATTCTGGTTGCAAGAGCAAGCTATAACTTATCAAATGCAAAAGATTTGATTTCGTTTCTAAATACTATTGATGATGGAAGTGAGTTTGGAAATTCTCATCCTAATGCAAAACATCGTCTCGAAAATTTTGAAGATTCAAGAAAATATTTTCTTGAAAGTGAGTGGAAAAAGCAAGGAATCTATAACGCTTACAAATCAGATGTTTTAATGCCGAAGCTTTCATCTGACAGAAAATCTATTGTAATTCCAAAATCAACAGGTAAAACTGCTGATAACTCATATAAAAAAGAAATGATTAGTGATTTTTTAACACGACATGCATACAAATCTTATATAAACGGTGAGTTTAAAAACGCAGAAAAGTATTTTGGGAAATTATTAGATTTAGATAAAAATAATCCTGTTGCATTTTTATACTTCTCATATACTGAAGAATGTTTGTACAAACAAACAGGCAATGAAAAGTATTTGCAGAACGCAAAGGCATTTGCAAATTATGCACAAAGACTTGCTCCGAATGATAAACATATTAAAGAGCAGATAGAAGCCTTGTAAATTTTTTTTAGTATTATCGGGTGCGCGGAACGCGCACCCGATTTTCTTTGGAGGTTTTATGATAAAAGTTTATATTCCTACTGATTTTGAGTTTAAGAAATATGAGGATGAACTCAGGGTTTTGTATGAGAAAAATCAGGAAAAAATTTGTGATACAAATTCGTTTGATTTTATTCGTGACAATACTTTGTTTTATATGTTTGTTAATAACGATTCTTTAATCGGTGCCATTTATTATTTTATGGATAATGATTTACTTTTTCTAAACGGGTTTGCGAAACCCAAGGGACATTCCTTGAATCTTCGCTGTTTACTCATTTCTCTTAGTTGGTTTAATACTGACATTTATGCAGAAGCCCAGAATCGGGCTTCTGCTCTTTGTTTATTAAAATGCGGATTTAAGCGTGTTAAAGACAAGTTGTTTGTGTTTAAGCAAATTGGGAATTATTAATTCTCAGCATTGTGTATTTATCTATTTCAGAAGCATCTTCATCAGAGTTTAAGATAAACATAAATTCTTCTTTATCAAGAGCTTTATCATCCATAATACAATCATAATAATAGTCAATTAGTTCATTGTTGAGTTCTCTGGCTGTATCTTCGCTGCGATAAAGAATTATTTTGCTTTTTGGTTGTACAGAGAATGTTTCGTTCAGCAAGGAGGATTCTATTGTAATTTTTTCATTACGATATTTTTTGATAGTAGATGTGCATTCTATTGTTTCCAATAATTCTTCCAGTGTTAGAGCATAAACTTTTGGTTCACCTGTAGCTTTGTATAATGCATCTGCAAGTGTTTGTTCAATACTCAAAAATGCAAATGAATTGAATTGAGTTAACAAGCTTCTGTCTATAAATAAAGTTTTAGCAATTGTTTCACTGCTTGATTTGATACGTTGACAGTATGCTTCTTCAAAATCACTCAGACTTATTTGCGGATAGTTTCTCAAAAGTCTGTCAATTTCAATTATGTAGCTTTCAAATATAGGTTTTGGAAGAAAACTGTATTTGTTTTTTAATTTATTATTAATAGTATTAATCCTGTTTTCTCTTATAAAATCGGAGTCGCTTTGTACTGATAAAGTAACTTTTTCGAATGGAAAATCACTCGGTAAATTATATAAGAATTTTTTTGCAAATGCTTTCTTTGCTGCAATCGGATGCGGGTCGCCAACAGCAAAAATAATTTCACAGCTGTTTCCGTATAGAGCAACATAATTGATTAAAAATTCTTTTATATCATTTAACTCTTTCGGAGATTCGATTTCATTCATATTGAATCTGAAATATTGATCAACAATCATTTCTGCGTCGTCTTCATTCAATCGTTCTTTATAATGAGAATAAAGTTTTGCAATCTCGTCAGAGTTAATATTTCGATTTTTGATAGGCATATTGATTTCTTTTTCGAGTTTTAATGAACCGATTGCAATGTACGGATAATCTTTTTTTATTTGGCTTAATGCCATTTTGCAATCAGCTTGCGACATTAGATAAACTCTTGAGTCTTCGGTGCATTTGTAAAGAATATCTGCCAAAGCGGCTTCTAGCGCGCGATTCATTCTTGCTCCGTTTGGCAATTCCGTATCGTTGATTTTATTAATGTTTATATAATCTTCAACCCCCATATCTTCTTTATTTATTGCTTTTGTCCAAGAAATAACCTGTTCTTCTGTTAAATCTGTAAGAGCTGTGTTAAAAAAATCTCTTAAATATTGTACAGGTAACAGTTGAGTGTCTAAATCTGCCTGACGGCAATATGAGTTAATAAAATTTTGGAGATATTCCGGAAAATTATTGAATTCGTCTTCCGAGAAAATTTCTTTATGGTTTTTGATTTGTTCAGAAACTTCTTTTTCTCTTTGGGCGCGTGCTTTCATAATATCACGTTTAAGATTGTCAAATCTGCCGTTTTCTACAGCATCTTTAACTTTATCGTGAGCTTCGTGGATTGCAGCTCCCCAACGGTCTGCAAATTCCGGGTTATTTGCCCAAAAATCGGTCATAATTTGAGAAAGATGATTGTTGAATTCTTCTGAGCCGTAAATTGCATCAAGCGGTTTGTCGATATGTCCTTTTTTCATTGCGATTGAAAGAGCTGCAAGGATGTCAGGATTTTTGTTCCAAGCATCAATCATTGCATATCTGATTGGCTCGGAAGCGGCTTTTAAACCGTTAATATATTCGGTGCGTTCCTGCGCGGACATTGAGTTCCACCATTCTGCACGTTTTTGTTCACGTTTCATTTCGATTCGTTTTTTGTCAAATTCGGTCAGGCTTTCCATAAATAATTTTAAATTGTTTCCAGCCCAGATTTTAAACAAATCATCACGACTTAGGCTTGTGTCAATTTTTTCGCGTTTTTCTTTTGGTGTTTGTTCTGATTTTGTCGCGGTTTCAGTTTTTTTTGATTTGTGTACTTTACCGATTTCAGAACTGTTGAACTTTTTGAGCATATCTAATTCGTTCATTTGCTCTGCAATCATATCTAATTTTTCGCTTCTGGTCATTGAATTCCACCAGGTTTCAAACTTTTCAACGCTCTTTCTGTTGCGTGCGGTACGTTCTTCTAATGGCATTGAATCCCAGAAGTTGCGGCTTGCAATTGAGATTTTTTCGCCGACCATATCAGAATAACCGAGACGTGTATATCTTAAGGATTGCATATATTCGGCTTCAGGCATTTTAATCCCAAGGGCTTTAAGAGTGCTCGGGTGAATAAACTGCCCGTTTTCTTTTTCGTCATACATTGCTCTAAATTCAGGATTTATTTCTTTGTCTAAATCCTGATTTATTTCATCGAGGGTTTTGCTTTCAAGAAAAATCTTTTTTAGAAGCCAAACAGTGAAGTTTTCGTTGTTGTTTAAGATTCCCTGCTCACAAACTTTAAGCAGCTCTTTGTTTTCTCTGTAAATTCCAAGAATCCCTCTTGTTGCTTTGGTTTCGTCAGTTTCTTTTAAGTTGCTGAATAATTCTTCTTCCGGAAATGCGGTTTGAACGGCAGCAACACTTGTTGCGCCAATCAGCCCTGCAAAAGCACTTTTTTGAGTATATAGCGGAGTTTGAGATGTTTTATCGGCAAGGTTTTCTATATATGTTTTTACTGTTTTAGGCATTCTATCTGCATTTGTTTCGTAAAAACGGGTGAGGCCTTTATCTACTCTGGCTTCAAACGGTATATTCATTGGGTTTGGAGCTTCTTCTTGTTTAGGGTTATTAAGATTGTAATTATATTTTGGCAAAATAGCGATTTTTTGTATTCTCATTGATTCATTCCTTTATCATGTCCGAATATATTAAACCCGCTAAAAATAAAATTTGTTAGTTATTTGGGCTATAGCCCGGAAAGGAAAAATTTATATGTCATTCGAGTACATTATTGAAAAAGACAATTCTGTTAAAAAACTTACCGAGGATGAAGAAAATAAATTGGTGAAACAAATTTCATCAACTTTTGCATCTTTAAACTCGCAAAGAGCTGCCAATTTAGAAATGGCTTCTAATCTTGCAAACGAAATCTTTTTTAAAAACGATTTTAAATCACTGCGTGATAAAAACCAAAAATGGAAAGCTAAGGTAAAAATGTGCAAAACATTTATGTTCTATCAAACCCTCAAAGCTTTTATATGGAGAAATACTTATGCTAATGTTAATTCAATGTTCGATGTCTCAGGAGAAAACAGAGATGCAAACAATATGTCCAACAAACAAAAAGCAATGTTGGTGGACATCTTTGAAAAAATGGATTTCCAGAAAACCTGTGACAAAGTTATCGATAACGCTTTACTTTTTGGAGAATTGATTTCTTTTACCGCTTGGAAAAAGAATTATGAAGAATATCGCCGTCCTATTGAATTCTTTCAAAACATTTTTTCTCAGGATTTTATTAAACTTCCGAAAATTATGGAAGCTATTAAGCAGGGTAAAAATTATTGGGTTGATACCAAAAAGATTTATGACAATCCTTATGTTTATCCCGTGAATCCTTCGGATTTGGTTTTTGATACTGCTCAGGTTGATAACTGGGATAATTGTCCGAAAATTTACAGAAGTTTTAAAACACCTTCTGATATTATTAATAATCAGTATTATGACTTGAATGATGAACAAAAAGAAATAATTGTTTCGCTTGTCAATAATTCTGACTCAAACAGAGTTCGTTCAGATTATAATACCCGCGTTGTAAATGAAGATGTTGTTAATGGTTCAACAATTGAAGTGCTGGAACATTGGGGAGATTTGAAGCTTCCAAACGGTAAAATATTGAAAAACTGGCATGCGGTAATTGTCGGAAGAAAGTTCCTTGTTGAATTTGGTAAGAATGAAAGGATTATAAATCCGTTTTCTTATGGCGCATTTATAACAGACCCTGAAACAAAACGCGGTATCAGTCCTTTGTATTGTGTTCTTTCTCTTGCTCTGTTTCAGGAGGATTTGTTAAACAGAACCTGTAATTTACAATCATTGAACGAGAATCCGCCGCTTCTTGCTCCGGAAGGTTTCTTTGACGAGGACGAGATTGAACTTTATCCCGGGAAGATTATTGAGTATGGTGATAATTTGAGCCCGACAGCAGCTTTTCAGCAAATGAGCTTTAATCCGACTGTGTTCTTGCAGGATATTTCATTCCTGAATGATTTGATGGCAGAAGTTTCGGGAATATTTCCTAACATGGTTGGAGCGGTTGAATCAACAGGTGCAAAAACCGCAACAGAGATTAATACTAAATCTCAGGGGCAAATGACAAGATTATCTATGCTTGTAGATACCATTAATCAAGACTTTATTCTTCCAAATGTAGAAAAAGTTGCAAAATTGTGTGCGGATTTTAAATCGGGTGTTGAAACAGTCTTTTTGAATAAAGAAAATCAGCCTGAGAATATTGAAATTGATGATGAGGTTCGTCAGGCTGAGTATAAATATACTTACTCTGATTCATCAAACTCAACCTTAAAATCAGAACAGGCTGATATGCTGGTTGTTGCTGTTGAGAAATTTGCCCAGAAGCTTAGTCTGAATCTGGAAGAGATATTCTTGTGGTACTTTGAGCAAAAAGGTGTTGATAATCCTGAACGCTTTCTTGCACAGCAAGTACAATCAGGCGGTATAGAGCTGCCGCAATTCCCGCAGATTATAGAAGGTGATGAATCACAAAGATTATTATAACTATGAATCAGATAATCGTGATATAGATTTGTTCAAGAATGAACTTCCTTTGGCATATCAATATAACACAATCGGTGTTCCGAAGGATGATGAATTGACCTCCTCTCCCAATACATATCAGTATACAAACGCCAACGGACAACTCCGTTGGCGTTCTGGGAGTAAAAGTACGGAAGAGTTGTTGGAAGAAGAGCGCCGACGTAATCAGGATGTACAGGCAGAAAACGAATCTGCTCAAACTCAGTTAGGGGTTTCGTCCTCTCCGGACACTAGTGCTCCAGAAAATCCAAATCAAATAGATTCGTCAATAATGCAAGAGATAGAGCATGTTTTAAAGCCTTTGTCTGTCAAAGACAATATTGATGCTCCTATTATTGATGAGGCATCTCCTTATCTTTTAAAAGGAGAGGTTACAAAAGATGCGTTGCAACAAAATTTATTTGAACAGTTAAGAACTCGTGTAAAGGATTTTGTAAATGCAGGATTTAATAAGGAAGATGATTTGAATTTCGATTTCCCTAGAACGCATAAAGACGCAGGAAATGCTGTCGATAGATATGCTTTTCTTTAACATGCTAAAATGATCGGGCATATTATGATGAAAAAGGACGCAAACATGGTAGATTTATAGATAATGTGGATTACGAGCAAAGACATCCTGATTCTCAAAAGGAACTTTTTAAGACATATTTTAATTTTGTCAGATGATTCAATAGAAGAATCTAACAAGAAAAATTTGTTACGGAAAATATTTAATAAATAACATTAAAAGTCTGTAGGTTTTATAACCTATAGACTTTTAAAAATCTTTAGTTTATGTTTGAATAAAAGGTGAATATATGAAATTTGTTAATTTTACAAAATCATTGTTATTATTTTTGTTATTTATAGTGTTTAGCGCTATAATCAGATATTATGGCTTGCTGTTTTTTGCTGGTTTTAATTATATTACAGGATTTGATATATTAGATGATGTTATTTTATACTTATTTGCTCTGCTTATCACGTTTATAATGTGTGTTATAATCTATTATTTGAAAACAAAAGTGTCAAACTTAATATTTCATAGATTCGCGAATGCAATTTTGAATAATAAACTAAAAGTGTTTTTGTATGTGACAGGTTTATCAATCTTATTTTTTACAGGTTTGATTCTGTTATTATTCCCGATATTATATTATTATATTTTTAAAGCATTTTTCAAAAATATCAGCTTTATCAGAAAATATTACTTAGATTTTAAATCTGTAAAAAAATATTTTATTATTATTTTTATGTTAGAGTTTCCATTTATATTTTTGTCAATATGTTCATTATTTGATCCAGAACTTGATGCAAGTATAGTTTTTGGTCTTTTTGCCTATTACATGCTAGGAAATTTTTATTTTTACTTGCAGTTTTTTGTTCTTTCTTGGTGGGATAATAGAAAATTAAGTGGAACAGGTAATAAAATTTTTTCAATTTAATAAAATATTTACCATTTCTGGGGTAGAATGATTATATGATTCATGCAATTTCGATAGGATTAATTACTAATATTGGGCTTTCTTCCAACTCAGACGGGCATAAAATTCAGCGAAAGCCTGTTTTTGGCAGCAGGAAGGATGTTTTTGTATCAACTATTCCTAAAGTTACGAAGCTTACCAAAAACAAAATCTCTGAAATTTGTCCTATTTATTTGCGTTACAGAGAAAGTGCTGATGTGAAATCTTCCATAGCGGAAGTTCAGAAATATTTGCAGACCGAGTTTAAAAAAGGTGATGATAGTATTGTTGTCGCGCGTGTTGCAGACAAACCTGTCGGGTTTTTGCATTACGGAGTTGAGCGTTCAACATTACGGGATGCTGAAAGAATTCGATTGAAAGCCATGTTTGTGGACGAAGATTATAGAGGAAAAGGTGTTTCAAAACAACTTCTTCAAATGCTTCAGGAAGAAGCCGGAGAAAGAGAAATTGTTGTAAAAGCAAGACGTTCTAATGACGTATCACCATTTCTTTATTTGAATAATGGTTTTAAGGAAGATGAAGAATATTTTCATCTTGTTTATCGTAAATAAGAAGTAGTATTTAATATTAGTTGAACGAGGCGATGACTGAAAGTCATCGCCTCGTTCGTATGCAAAAAGAAAGGAATTTATTATGGAAGAAAATCAAACACAATTTTCTAATGCAGAAGTTTATGAGCCGGATTTTGCCGATAACTCTCAATCTTCCGCAGTCGAAAAAGTTGATTCAACAAATTATCAAACAGGTGATGAAGGAGAATCGGATTCAAACACTTCTGACCCTTCGCAAAATCTGATTTTGGGTAAGTTTAAATCTGTCGAAGATTTATCAAAAGCTTATGAGGAACTTCAAAGACATCAAGGGCTTTGTTCCGAGGAACTTGGGGAATTACGTAAAAATTCTCTTGCATTTAAACAAGCAAAGGATAATCTTGAGCTTTTACAAAAGTATCAAAGAGGATTTGAAAAACGAATTCGTCAGGATCAAGAAAAATACAGTGCTCCTGAATATTTCCAAGACCCTTCTTTTAGAGAAATGTATTCTGAAGTCTTCAAAGTCTTTGGAGAAGATTTGGATACTGACAGATTTGTAAATCTTTTGGAAGGTTATGTTGCCTCCAGAATTATGGCAAACGAGAAGAAAAGAGCTGCAAAAAATGAAACAGAACAGGTCTTGAATTCAATGAGTTATAGCAAGAACTCAAAAACATCATTTACTCCGCCTCAAAAAAGATTTGATGAAATGACTCCTCAAGAAATTGATGATTTGTTGGAAAAACTAATTTAGGGGTAAAGGGATAACTGTATGTATGATTACAATTTATGAAAGGAAAATTTATGACATCAACAAAACAATTAATTGTAAATGCGTTTTCAAAAGCATTTAACAAGTATTTTTACAATGAGTTAGTAGTAGGTAAATTAGCTCATTCTGAAATGAAAGATAATATCAATAAAGGTGATGAAGTTGATATTACAATGCCCGGCATGGTAAGACTCTTTGATTATGCAGGGGGCGATTTACCTACAGCAGAAACAGCTACTCTTTCTACTTGTAAAGTTAAAATTGATAGAGGAAAGGCTTTCCATTTTGAGTTATCAGAAATGGAAGAAAAAATGATGGAAAAATCATTTGGTAATTTTGGCGAAATGGTTGATTTGGCAAAAGATTATACTGATGATGCTATTAAACAATTTGCAGCTGCTGTGGATGCATCTTATGCTAATTTATACACAAGAGCAGGTCATTATTTGGATGATGGCGGTAAAGCTATTACATTAACTCCTGAAAATGCAAAAGATATTCTTGCATATATGCAGGCAAAATTCCAACGCGGTGACTGCAAAGGTCACAGTAACTGGCTTGACGGAAATATGCTTTGTGTTGTTCCACCTGAATATCAATTCTATTTAGGTAAGATGGATGAACTTAAATATACTGAAAAAGGTAAAGAACAGATTGCAAAGGGTTATATTGGAACACTTTGCGGCTGGGATATTCTTGTTTCAAACAATATTGCTCAGCCTGAAGACGGTGTATTCTATCCGTTGTTTGGGGTTAAGGACAAAACTCTTGCAGGCGGCGTTTCTTCTAATTTGAACACTGTATTCTATACTCCTGAAAAGAACTTTAATACTTGTTACAAAGGTTACGGTTTATTCGGTGTAGGTGCTCCAAGAGCTGATATGTTAGGTACAGTAAAAGTTTCTGCACCTTTGTCTGTTAAAGCATAGTTAATTAAGAAAGGAAAATTTTATGACAAGAGATATTATTAATGTACAGTATCCGACTCTTGAACACACAGAATCGGTTGCTAATATTTGTATTGAAAAAGAAACTGTTATTCCTGCAAACGGTGTCACAATTGCTGATGCATTTTCTAACAAAAACAATTCTTTGTTTGTTGTTATTGAAAATGGGGCTGAAACAAGTTCTTTGTTAACTGTTAAAGCCGGAGATGCGTATCCTAATTCAATGTTAGGTGATATTGTGATTGAATTACCTTCAGGAACTTCTGCAATCCAGCTTCAAGACTTGTCTCGTTTTGAAAAAGCTGACGGTTCAATTGATTTGGACTTTGAAGAAACTTTTGACGGGACTATTTACGCTGTTGCCAAATGGGCAGGTGTAAGAACAGTCGAATAGTTGAATTTCGCTCCTCCCTCCCTTAATAGGGAGGGTTGGGAGTGTTTATTGCAGTAAAAATAATTGGGATAAACACGGAAAAATATATCAATCAGATGTAAATGGGAATAAATTACCTTCAACGAAAAATTATTTGGAAAAGATAGGTAATAGAGCGAAAGCTATTGGTACAAATATTTCAGACTGGGTAAATGAGAGTAATCCTAATCATCCATCGTATCAACAGAAAGCTAATATTGTTGCAGCAGCTGCAAGTACACCTTACGCCGCAGATACAATAATAACTAAAACAATCGCTCCAAAATTGTCTCCGTATCTGGGACGAAAAATTGCACAAGGTGCTAGCAGTGGAACTGTTGGCGGAGCGGTAGAAGGAGGGTTAAGAAGCTATCAGGAAAAGAAAAATCAAGTAAAAACTATATTAGAGGATGCAGCAACTGGTGCCATAACAGGTGCAGGTTTAGGAGCTTTAGGAGGTAATATCCAGAAAGCTGTTAGAGGACAACTTTTGCAAAATACGAAAGATGCAATATTTGCAAAAAATATGGCAAAAGAATTTTATAAGGATTATATTAGCGGTACATCTATTAGTCTTCCTAGTTCAGAGAAAATTGCTTTTAGTAATGCTGGACTAAAAAAGTCTTTAAGTAATAGTGCAGATATTAGAAAGTCTCAATCAATTCCTGACTTACCTAAAATTATAAGGAGGGGTAATGTTGAAGGTGGGTTATATCCAAATAAAGATAACGCAAAATTTGATAAATATCATTATCTTACAAATGAAGATTATAAAATTAAAAATAATCCTTATCCTAATAGAATTACTATTGGAGAAAATTCAAATGGCAAATTCTTTTATAATATAAATGATATTAATTACCCTAATGCGCTTGATAATAAAAATTCTATTCCGCTACCAAGCGAACAAATCCTGGGCGGAATAGAACCTAGTTTCATTATACCAAATAATCCTCCCAAACTCAAGTCTTGGGCTGAATGGCTGGAGGAAGTTCGTCGAAAACGCGGACATTAAGATTAAGTTTAAAATACAAATTCATAAAGGAGGAATTTTATGAAGAATATGCGCAATGACCCCTTATGGGATGAATTGTTGTATTGGTTAGAAAATCCAATAACGGAAGAAGAACAACAGGCTCGAGATAATCAAGAAAAAGCTTATCAAGAGAGTGTATTAAATAGAATGTACGGTGATGATTCAATAGGAACTGCAACTGGTGGAGCAGCTCCTGTTGATTATACAAAATTGTATCAAGATATACAGAATAATAAATCCTTATCACGGGATGAAAAAGTGAATCAAATAAAAAATTTATCTGCCGCACGAAACAAAGAAATAGATTGGCAGCACGCTAAAAAAATGGGGCAATACTATGGAGGTGCAGGACTTGAAATTGCTTCAATGTTTATTCCTGGTATGGCAGGAGCAAAGGTTGCCAATGCAGGATTGAAACTTTCTAAACCCTTGATAAATCAAATAGTAAAAAAAGAGTTAACTAAAGGAGCGATAGAAGGTGCTGCTTCCGGCGGCGTTTATGGTTTAGGCCGTGGAATGCTTGAAGATAAAACCCCGTTATTAACTGCTGCCCAAGATACTGCTGAAGGTGCATTGACAGGCTTGGGTTTAGGCGCAATTGCAGGAGGTATTCATGCTTCAAAACCAAGTATTCAAAATTTGGATAAGACATTGGACAAGCGTAAGGACTGGGGAATTGCATATCGCAAACAATCAGGTAATCCTGAAGGAGCAATAAATAAACTTCTTGAAGAACAACAAGGTTTTGTACCTGATGCTTTTCATAAAGAAGGTATAGGTGATGTTGATTTGGTTTGGGGAAAACAGAATCCTGCTACGGGTGAAGGCTATGGTTTGGAACATATAATTGATGGTAGAACTCGTAAAAATAAAGTAGATGGAGTTGATTTTGTAAAAAATCTACCAGAAACAATAGAAAATGGTGTTGTAACTTCAGAAAATGCTCATCCTAATAATTTAAATATTGAGGATTTGAATGCTAAAATTGCTATTCCAAACAACTGGAATGGTAAAGCTAGAAACTGGGTATTAACAGCTCATCCGCAAAATAAATCCGCAAGTAAGCGCTTGGCTGCCTATATACCTCAACTGTCCAAGCCTCACTCCGGCAGTCGGTCTTCTTTCACTGCCGAACTTACTGCGGATAATAATATTATACCAAATAATCAGCCCAAACTCAAGTCTTGGAGCGAATGGCTGGAGGAAGTACGCAGGAAACGCGGATATTAAGGTTTCGTTCGCGAGAGGAATCCAAATTTAAATAACTGGATGCTAACAGCATATCCTAAATATGAACCCGTAGGTAAGCATTTGTCGTCGTTTCCACCGGAAACAAATATTTCTTCCAAAAACGGGTCGAATTCTATTTCGGAACTTTCTACAGGCAACTCTATTATACCAAATAATCAACCCAAACTCAAGTCTTGGAGTGAATGGTTGGAGGAAGTACGCAGGAAATGCGGACATTAGGGTTCGTTTGTGGGAGTGATTCAAATCTAAATAATTGGGTATTAACAGCTCATCCGCAAAATAAATCCGCAAGTAAGCGTTTGGCTGCTTATGCACCTCAACTGTCCAAACCTCACTCCGGCAGTCGGTCTAATTTCACTGCCGAACTTACTGCGGATAATAATATTATACCAAATAATCAGCCCAAACTCAACTCTTGGGCTGAATGGCTGGGAAAAAGTTTGCAGGAAACGCGGTCATTGAGATTAAATTTAAAATATAGGAGTTTTTATGTACAAAATAACTTATGTGCCTACAGGGCACATTTTTGAGCTGCCTGATGAGGCAGCTTTAGAATTAAAAGACAAATTCCCGAATGATTATAAAATCATAGAAAAAAACGGGAAGAAGTTTCGAGATAGTTCTCGAAAAAAAATAAAACAAACTGATAATAAGTCGATATATTCAAAGGTGGTGGAGAAAGAATGAAATCACTGCAAGAATTTTTGAATGATTTGGGTGCCCGCGAGTCGGGCGGGAACTATAAGGCTTTTAACAAATACGGTTATGCCGGAAAATACCAAATGGGGGAGGCTGCGCTTATTGATGCAGGATATTACAGAAAGCCGTCTCGTATTTATAACAATGATTGGAGCGGAGTTTTTACAGGACGTGACGGGGTGTATTCTTTGCAGGATTTTTTAAATAAACCGAATGCACAGGAAAATGCCCAAATTGTTTTTAAGAAAAAACAATGGGGATATTTGAAAGCTGTCGGGGCTAATAAATATTCAGGACAAATAATTAACGGGTACAAAATAACTGATTCAGGTCTTTTAGCGGGTGCTCATTTAAAGGGAGTGGGATCTGTTATTGAATACTTAAAAAGCGGAGGTAAAAATATCGGCAAAGATGCCTTTGGAACTTCTGTCGAGAGTTATATTAAAAAGTTCGCAGGCTATGATGTGAGCGAACTTACAGTTTAAAAAAGGAGAAAAATTATGACACTAACATTATTGGATTTATACAATACAGCCGCTTCGCAGGAGTGGGCTATGTATGATAATGATGCGGTTTCGGATGATGAGTTTGAAGACTCGCTTGTTATAGCACTGAATAAAGCTATTCTTGAAATTTATATGTCTCACGATTTTACGTTTAGAGAGCGAACTCATCTTATTTTAACTATTCCTCGTGTAGATTCTTATACAATGCCTTCAGGTTTAATTAAACGTGATTCTAACGGAAATTATATTGTTAAACACAATTCAGCAAATTTATCATTTATTGAAAACCCTTCGAATTTGCAGCCAAAGGTTGGGATTCCGGAAGGCTTCTACATCAAAAAAGATAAGCTGGTTTTTTATCCGACTCCTATGGAAAAAGGCATTGTTACTATTGATTATTTGACATTGACAATTGGTGAAAATGCTCAAGGTGATGAGATTTATTCACTTCAAAAAGATAGTGATATTCTTTCCGTTCCTGTGCATTTGGAAGCTCTTATGAAAGAGGCAATTATTACTCGAACAATGCTTAATACCATTGCATCGGAATCAGATGAAAACTTTTCAGCGTACAAAAAACAGGCGGATAAAGCTTATAAACTACTGGTAAAATATTCAAAGGGGGTGGGGCTTGATAAATCTGTGAAAATTTAAAACGTGTATTATTAAAAATAAGGAGAATGTATTATGAATTTACGTGATGATGAGCTTTGGGATGAGCTTAGATATTGGGCAGAAAATCCTGTCACTGAAGAAGAACAGGAAATGCGCAATAAGGAAATCAATGATTATGTAAATGCTGTACTTAATAAAATGTATGGTGAATAAGAAATCGTTGTAAATAGTAATATATATGATAAAATTTAATCATGAGAAAAGTTATAATATTAATATTGTTTATATTTTGTACATTACCAATTTTTGCCGAAGAGATTATATATCTTGATAAGAATTTTGATAAGCAGGCTTCAAAACTTCTGTATGAATATGAGTTAAGAGATTTGAATATAACCCCAAGCAAAGCTTATGAGGATTTTGGTTTTAGAGAATCAGATGTAAGAGCTGTGTTTTATGATTTGAATTCAGATGGGGTAAATGAAATAATAGGATATATTAACTCTAGCTATTATTATGGTACTTTAGGTTGGCAGTTATTTATTTTGCAAAAAAGAAATAATAAATATGTAAATATTTCTAGTGTCAATTTTTATCCACAAGCTGGCTTGCATATATTAAAAGATAGTAAGGTCTTTAATTATTATGCTTTAGGATACTATGAAGGTGTTAATTTGGTTTATAAAACAACAAAATATCATAAATAATCTTTTCTCATATATTGAATAGAAAGGAAATTATGGTAAGATATAAATCTTTTGAAGAGCTACTGGAAGAACTCGGCGCAAGGGAATCCAGTGGCAATTATTCGGCTGTATAGGAAAATATCAAATGGGCGAAGCTGCGCTTTCTGATGCAGGATATTATAACGGCAAATCTCCTGGATATAATCAAGAATGGCGTGGAGAGTTTAGCGGGAAGGACAATGTTAAAAATAAAGAAGATTTCCTTAAGAATGCTCAAGCGCAGGAGAATGCAATTAGGGATTACATGAAAAAACAATGGCAAATTTTGCAAAGTAACGGTTCTACTAAATATATTGGTTCAAAAATTAATGGTATTGATATTACGCCGTCAGGATTGTTGGCGATGGGTCATTTAAAAGGAGGTGGGTACGTAAGTAAGTACCTTGGAACTAACGGCACTAAGCTAGAGAAAGATGGATTTGGAACAAATCCTGAAGAATATCTCAAAAAATTCGGCGGTTATGATGTTTCAGAAATAACTGATCCTAATTATTATGCTCCGACGTTTGGAGGTACACAGTCCTCTATGGCTGATAAAATGTTGAATCAGGGTAGAAATGTTATCAGTGGTGTTGCAAGTAAAGTAATGCCACCGAGTTCTTCTGTGGATAAGGCAATAAACAATGTTCCGATACAACCTCCATTAACCGATGAAGAATGGTATAAACGCTTAAAACGTCAAAGGATGGGATTATAAATATTATTGTTTCGCGTAATGTGCGCAAAAAAAAATCCCACGGGAATGTGGGAGAAAATTTGTGTAAGATGTAAGATAGTTATAAGAGAGTGTGTGTTTATTCTTTTTCCCTG
>JAMPIM010000038.1 GCA_023662705.1 Candidatus Gastranaerophilales bacterium
AGATTTGCAAATTTTTCTGCCAAAAGTTTTGTATCATCTAAAGTTTTACATTTTTGTACAAATTGTGCCATTCATTTTTCCTCAAATACAATTCTACAACAATGTAAAATAAATTTCTATTACCAAAGTTCTTTTTTCATTCTAACAATACTGGCATTAACAGCATCTATAAAATTTTCGTAAAAAATTAACTCAGTTTTTGATGCAGATATTATGGTTTGAATTAATTTATTTTTCACATTATCTTCTGTAAGAGCAGAATCAAAACCAAAAATTCGTAAATCTAATTTTAGAACACTTGCCAACATAAAAAATGTTTTGAGTGACGGAATATAATGTCCGCTTTCAATTCTTGAAATATGCTGAACACTTAATTCAACCATTTCGGCAAGCTGAGCCTGCGTAAGTCCCGCAGCTCTGCGATGTACAAAAATCTGCTCGGCTATAAATTTTTTATCATCAAATCTCATCATACTCATATCCTTAAATTTAAGAATATGATGTTTACAAATATTTTTAAATAACGCATACGCATATTACATATTTTTTATAAATGCTTGCGTGTATGTGAAAAACATTGTATAATCACTTGCATATATTTATTGCAAGAACATAACACATGCATATACAAGAGAAAGAATATTATGGACAAAAAAAAGCAGAATCCTAAGGTATCAGTAATATTACCAATTTATAACGTAGAAAAATTTATTCCATTTGCCTTAGAAAGTCTTATCAACCAAACATTAAAAGATATTGAAATAATCTGCGTTGATGATTGCTCTACCGACAATTCATTAAAAGTAGCTCAACAATATGCATTAAAAGACAATAGAATTGTTGTTATCCAACAAGATAAAAATATGGGCGAAGTTGTAGCCAAACATGCAGGAGCATTAATCGCTCAAGCCGATTATATAGGAACATTGGATCCTGATGACTGGGTCTCGCTGAATTTTTATGAAGAAATGTATAAAAACATTACCACAGCTCAGGCTGATATAGCTTATTGTTCATATCAAATTACTAAAGAAAACGGAGCTTTAAGAAATAAATTTGTTAATTATCCAAATATAACGAACCTGATTAATACAACTATTAACGAACTAAATCCCGGCACAACAAATAAATTAATAAAGAAATCAATTTTCTTAAACGGCGTTAATTTTACCGAGCGAGATATATGGAAAGATTTATATCAATACTGGAGAGCTTATTCAAATAATAATTATAAAAGTGTTTATGTCGAGGATATTCTTTATTTTTATAGACAAAGAAAAAGTTCAATTATGCACACAAAAGAACCAATTAAAACTGACTATAACAAACTTCTTACGACATTAGATTTAATAGCACAGTATTTAATTAAAAACAAAAGATACAAATTATATGCTTCAGCACTCTGGCAAAAAACAGAAATGCTTACAAAGAAAAAACTTAATAAAAATATTTTCCGAAAACTTTATTTCAAACAATTTAAAAAGGAATTGATTTCTATTGCGCACAAAAACCAAATTCCACTTGAAGACCTAAATTGCGTTTTAAAATAATTTAAGCGACACAAACTCTGTTTCGCCCGCCTTTTTTCGCTTCGTATAAGGCTTTATCTGCGCGCTCGAATAATTCTTCGCCGGATTCGATTTTGTTGTATTCAGCAAGTCCCATACTGATTGTTACAGCTATTTCAACATTATCAACAGTCACCGGATGAGCTTCAACCGCTTTTCTAAGACGTTCACCTACAATCTGAGCTTCCTCAATTTTAGTAAACGGTAAAAGTACTGCAAACTCTTCCCCGCCGTATCTTGCAGGAATATCGGATTCACGAAGCTGTTCCTTAATAATAGAAGCAACCGTTCTTAAGACCTCATCTCCTGCTGCGTGACCGTAAGTGTCATTAACCTTCTTAAAGAAATCAATATCCACCATCATTGCACAAAGCGGATTGTTTTGACGTTTTGTTATAGAAATTTCCTGCCCCAAACGAGTCTCAAACTGACGTCTGTTGTTCAAATTAGTCAAAGCATCCAGTGTAGCATACTGCAAAATTGTAGAATAAGTATTTGCTCTGTTAATCGTTGCAGCTGCCTGTCTTGTAAGCTGTTCCAAATAATCAATATCACGTTTGGAAAGCTTTTCAATCATACTTCTTGCAACAATACAACCTGTTACTTCGTCTTCTGAAACAAGCGGAAATGCTCCAATTTTATCATCATTGGTTAAAATATAACCATAATCATTATCAACCTGTTTCAACACATCAAAGACACGCTCGTCATTACAAGCTTTCGGCCAAACAAGTGAAAATTCTTCGCCTTGTTTCAAGAAAACATATATTAAATGGTCAGAAATAAATCTGTCCAGCATTTCACCTATAAGCGGCACAATATAATTGATTTCATACTGGGTTTCAATGATTTTTGCAATATTCTTCATTGAATCATGGAACTCAACATTTATTTGAGATTGTTCATTCAAAACAATATTTTGAAGTTTCAAAGAAATCTGTGTTCCTAAAATTTTCATTAGGAATAAATCTTCCATATCAATAGAAGTGTCTTCATCAAAAACAAGTTCGATTATTCCAAAAACCATACCATTTTTAACAATCGGCATAAACAATGATTGAAGCTTAAAACTTATTTCCCCGATAGTTTGCGGAAGTTTAAAAGCCTTATTATTGATTACAAAATCATTGCCGTGAATTTCTTCATAAGCGTGATAAATAGTATCTTTCAAATCACACTGCAAGACTTCGTCAATCACGCACCAATTCTGCGCATAATTTCTCAGAGTAGATGTGTTCGGGTCAAAAACATAGATATTCAAATCTTTTAGATTGATATAAGTATTAATAACCGTTTTTAATTCGGTTACCAGCTCATAAGCATCAAGCTCTTTTATTAAAATATCTGCTGTTTTATTCAAAAAATGTAATTTTGAATTCATTTATTCCTCTTCCTCTTTAAAATAACTAAACCCTGCACAGGTTTGGAAGTTTTTATACATAGCTTTGTCAAACTCATCATCAGCAACAATTTTGCCATTGACATAAGTATAGCTGTTATTCAGACTACCGACAGGCTCATCCGTTAATTTTTCTGTATAATACTCTTCACTTGTTATAAATCTTCTTGTAACTTCGTTTAAAAGATTAAAGATATATGTTGTTTGAACTGTTGAAGAAGTTGGATTTTCGGA
Organism: Candidatus Gastranaerophilales bacterium; assembly: GCA_023662705.1. GTDB lineage: Bacteria > Cyanobacteriota > Vampirovibrionia > Gastranaerophilales > Gastranaerophilaceae > CAG-196. The sequence goes on from JAMPIM010000038.1 coordinate 3,202, forward strand.
TATCAAAATTGCTGCTTTTTCAAGCTCTGCAATTGATTCACGGTCACGATGCAATCCTCTTAAAAGCACTGCAAGGTTATAATGACCTTCAAAATTCATTGGTTCAACATCAATCGCTTTGCAGTAATCAAGTCCTGCCTCACGGAACTCACCGCGCAAATGATGTGCTACAGCTCGGTTATAGTAAATATCATAACTTTTCTTGATATAACCTGTTGCTTTGGTATATGCTTCAATCGCATGTCCTAAATATTCATAAGCCAAATACTGTTTTTCAAGAGGCAAATATAAAGCTTTCTGGCGGAAAGCAACACCTTTATTAAAAAATGCAAGTCCGCGGTTTGTATCAACACTCTTGATATTTGAATAAACAAACGGAATCCAGAGTTTAAAAAGCTTTATGGTCGGAACGATATCAAACTGAGTAATCGCTTCATCAAAAAAGCCCAAATCTTCCGAATACACAATTCCAAGATTCATACGAGCCATTACAAAATTCGGATTAGCTGCAATTGCTTTTTCATAAGCATCAACCGCAGAATAGTAATCCTCGTGAACTGCATAGATATTTCCAAGATTAAACCACGCTTCATAATGCTGAGGATACAATTCCAATCCCGCAAGATAATAATCAAGGGTCTTGCCCATATTATCAGCAGCATAAGCCTGATCACCTTTATAGATATAATAAGTCCCTTTTGCATGCCTGTACTGTTCTTTGAACCAATCCTGATAAAAATATCCGACAGCAGCAAGAATTAAAATAAATAATAACGGGAATATCTTTCTAAAGAAACGTCTCATAGTTAAGAATTATAGCATAGTTTTAGACATAATGGAATTTATTCTTTAATAATAGACCAAATTTCAGGAGTTTTAGTATCACAGTCCAAAACATCAAAAACTCTGTAAACAGGCGCATCCGCAGTAGAAATATGTTTAACCCCGTTGAAATCAATCTCGTTGTTTACTCCAAAATGTCCTGCAACAATTGCCTTAACATTCTTATGCTTAGCAAGAGTTTTAAGATAGTTTTCAGGCTTAGCAGTATATCTCATCTCTTTTTCACAAGGCGGAATAATAGGATAATGCTGTAAAATAATCACATTTTTATCTGCATTCAAAGTAAGCTGTTCATCAAGCCATTTAACTACATCAGGCTTATAATACCCCATTGATGTAGGAATAACTTCTTTTGAACCGTCAAGCACAATAAAAACAAGACCTTTTTTTTCAAAAACATAATTTGGTGATTCGATTTTTTTGTGAGTACGTAAATTTTTACCCACAATTTTCATATAATCAGCTTTTCCCAAATCTTTTTGTTTGTTAACGTCTTTTTGTCCCAGAACAATATACACAGGGACATTAATCTTTTTAGCCTGTTTAACAAAAGCCTCTAAATCATTGCGTTTAGGTTTAGAAATATTATTCCCGCTAAACACAACAAAAGAAACATTTTTCTGTCTGTTAACTTCCGTAATAATTTTATCCAAACGCTGTTCTGATTCGGGAGTAGAATTAAATCCCAAACCATCAATCTGAACAAAACGCAAATCTTCTGCAAATACAGAAGTAGACAGCGCAAAAAATATAAATAAAACACTAAAAAACTTATTTTTCATAAATATATTTTACCACAAATTAATTTCATGATAGAATTGGATACAATTAGAAAAATGAAAGGGAAAATCAAATGGAAAAATTGGCAGACATCGGCGTATTTGGCGGTTCAGGATTTTATAAATTTTTAGAAGATATTAAAGAAGTAAAAGTAGAAACACCTTATGGAATGCCTTCTGACAGTTTGTTCATCGGTAAAATCGGAAACCATAAAGTAGCGTTTATGCCTCGTCACGGCAGAAGCCATACTATTTTACCTCATTTGATCAACTACCGCGCTAACGTATGGGCAATGAAACATGTTGGTTGTACAAGAGTTATCTCTCCTTGCGCAGCAGGCAGTCTTCAAAAACACGTTGAACCGGGTCATTTCGTAATCTGCGACCAGTTCGTAGACTGGACAGACGGAAGAAAAACAACTTTCTTTGAAGGCCCTATCGTTACTCACCCATCAGCAGCTGAAACTTACTGCCCAGAACTAAGACAGCTTGCAATTGATACAGCTCGCGAATTGGGAATTACCGTTCACGAAACAGGTACTGTTGTTGTAATCAACGGCCCAAGATTCTCTACAAAAGCAGAATCAAAATTCTTCACAAACCAGGGTTGGGAAGTTATCAATATGACCGCATTCCCTGAAGCATACCTTGTTAAAGAAATGGATATGTGTCCTTTAAATATTTCTTTAATCACAGACTACGATGCAGGTTTGGTTGGAGATGTTCCTCCTGTTTCTCACCACGAAGTTATTCAGGTATTTAACAACAACCTTGATAACTTGAAAAAATTGTTATTCACAATGATTGAAAGAATTCCAGCTGAAAACAATAACTGTGCTTGCCCTAATACAAAATCAAGTTCACAATTATAGGGGTAAATTATGATATCAAGAGTTGTAGATTTATTATTCTATTTTTACTATCTGTTATTAATTATCAGAATCTTTTTAACATGGATTCGTACAATTGATTGGTATGCACAGCCTTATGCATGGCTAAGGTCAATAACAGATCCGTTTTTGAATATTTTCAGAAATATTATTCCACCAATAGGCGGTGTACTTGATATTTCACCAATTCTCGCTATTATTATACTACAACTCTTACAGTCATTTATATTACGTACTCTTGGCAGCTTAGGATTATGATTGACTTAGAAGCGTTAAATAAAGCAATTATCCTGACTCAAAAAGGATTTTTTGAAGAAGCTGAGAAAATCTATCTTCAACTTCTTGAGCAAGAGCCCGAAAACGGGCCGCTTTTATCAGCATTTGGACTGTTTTATGTTAATATTGGGAATTTTGAAAAAGCAAGCCACTATTTAAAAAAAGCCTGTGAAATCAAAGAAAGCCTGGGAACGGTTTCAGCTCTTGGATTTTGTGAATACAAACGCGGAAAGTTCGCATCAGCAGCCGAAATCCTTGAACACGCCCTACAATTTGGTGATACGGTTGAAATCTATACAAAATTAATCAACAGCCTTTTTGAAACAAGAAACTACAAAAAAGCTGTAGAATACTCTGCAAAAATGCATCAACTTTATCCTGATAATCCCGAATCCATACTTTGTATGATTAAATCGCTCACTTACTCGGGAAAACTCGCAGAAGCAGAAGTAATGTGCGTTAATTACCTTAAAGAACATCAGGATGCACCTGCATTCTGGTTTCAATTGGGATTCTTGAAAGAACTTATATATTCCGATGACAAACAAGCTTTTGAATGCTACAAAGCAGCTTCCGAACTCGGACAGCCGTCTGCGTATTACAATATGGCAGTAAGCTTACAAAAACAAGGTAAATATACAGAAGCAGAGGAGTTTTACGCAAAAATGCTTGAAAACTTCCCTCAAGACGAAAACACAATAGTATCTTACGGTATGTGCAAACTGGCGCAAAGAAAATTTCAAGAAGGCTATGAACTGTTTTTCCAACGCGAAGGAAATACTTATAAAATCGGAGAACCGTTTAAAGATGAAGTTGTTGTGGTTTGCGAACAGGGTTTTGGCGATCATATCCAGTTTATAAGATATTTGCCGTTCTTAAGAGAAAAAGTCAAAAAGCTTTATGTAGCTTCGCGTAAACCTTTAACAGAACTTTTCAAAAAGAATTATCCTGATATCGAATTCATCTCACACGAGGAAATAAAACCCGAAATGCAATCTGTGAGAATTACTGACTTAGCCTATATTCTGGATATTGATTTTGATAACATTCCGTTCAGCGAAGGATATTTGAAATCCGAAACAAAAGAAATCAAATCGGATAAACTCAAGGTCGGATTATGTTGGGAAGCAGGCAGTGCGGGGATTAGAACAATGATTAACCGCACAATTAATATCAGACTTTTTGAAGATATTTTGAATATGGAAAATATTCAGGTTTACTCATTTCAAGTACAAGACACACTGAAAGGGAATGACAGATACCCGCAGATGATAAACCTTGCGCGTGATTTTAAAGATTTTGAAGACACAGCACAAGCTCTTCAAGCAATGGATGTTGTAATCAGCGTAGACACCTCCGTTGCACATCTTGCAGGCGCTCTCGGTGTAAAAACATTCCTGATGCTTCCGTATGCAGCAGATTGGAGATGGTTTAATGACACAAAAACAACTCCATGGTATAAAAGTGTTGAAATATTTAAACAAAATGACCCTATTAGCTGGGAAAAACCTTTCGGAGATATAATATGCAGACTAAAAGAATACTCTTCATAAATTTTGGCGGACTGGGAGATGAAATTTTATTCCTGCCAACTATTCTATCAGTAAAAGAGCAGTTTCCTGACTCAGAAATCACATTAGCTCTGGAAGAGCGCAGCCGCGGAATAATTAATTTAACAAACGTGATTAACCACACCTTGTTTGCAAATATCAAAGGAAGGGGTAAATATATAGAGCTATTGAAATTATTATTCAAGATTTGGCAGGGGAAATATGATATGGTAATTTCATCAGGTTCAAATAAATTTATATCAATGTTTCTATTTGCTACATTTATAAAAGAAAAATACGGCTACAACACTGGAATATTAAGCAAAATTTTATTAACCAAAGCAATCGATTTGAACAAAAACCAGTATGCAGTCGATATGTATCACGATTTGGCTAAATACGTTACTAATATTAGAACAGAGCTACCTATTTTAAGTATCCAAAAGAAACCGATAATCGAGAACAGTGTTTTAATCCATCCGGGAGTCAGCAAAATAAGTGTTCAAAAGGGCATGATTAAAACGATTCAGCCTGAACAGTGGGCAGAAGTAGTTGAAAAACTTGCCGATAACGGGAAAAAAGTTCTTTTAGCAGGCGGCCCTGATGATAAGGAATGCATTGAAACAATTCAAAAACTTGTTCCTCCTGAAAAATATGAGAATTTATTCGGGCAGACAAAAAACTTACAGGAACTTGCAGAATTAATCTCAAGTGCTGAAAAATTCTTATGCTCGGACTCAGCTCCTTTGCATATTGCTGTAGCTTTAGGAGTCAAAACCTATGTAATATTCGGCTCAACCGATGATAAAAAATTAATACCTCAAAACGAGAATATTATTCCGATTAAAGCCGACTGTGACTGTCCTTTGCAGCCTTGTTTGTGGGAACGCAGACAAACAACCTGCGAAGATTTATCCTGTTTAAAAATCCCGACAGAAAAGATTGTTAAGCATATTATTTAATGAAAAAACGCAACACAATATGTATTATGTTGCGTTTTTTATATCTGTATTATAACATATTGCGCAACCTTTGTGAAGCTTTACCATGAATAAGCTAATTATAAAATTAGCTTATTTAGCTTGTTATAATTGACTTTATACCTCTTTGCAAAACGCAACATAATACATATTGTGTTGCATAATTCGAAAAATAAAGAGCGATACATAGCGAGGTATAAGAATGAAAAGATTAAACGGTTTTTCACTTATGGAAATGATGGTAGTACTAACAATCGTTGCAATTGTAGCTGCTGCATCCGCTCCAATGGTGAACAAAAAAATGGTTAGAGCAGCCGGAGACGGCTCACCATGGCAATGGGCTAACGGAGGCGGTACATCTATCGGATATAACTTTGAGGAACAAGGAAGAGAAACTAAAACTGCAAGCATTGGGGTTCTAAGAGCTCCAAACGCTATTAACAATGCACGTTTATACATTGATACGCAATCTGATGCAACTCCGCATATTGCTTTTGGAAGAAGAAACGGTGATAATGACCACCCGATTTTTAAATTAATTGCAGGCGGTGAAAGAAATAATCTTTGGTTAAGCAATCAAGACATTAGTGCCGGTGCAAACAGAGCCGTTGCTTTAGGTTATAATGCCAACGCAGCAGATGACCATACCGTTGCAATCGGTAACAATGCTCGTGCAACATTTTTAGGAGCAATTGCTATTGGACAAGATGCATTAGCTGAAAACGATTATAATGTTGCCATTGGTCATAATACTCGTACCAATGATGCTGGAGGTATCGCAATAGGTTCCGGAGCAAGAACAGACAGCGGTGTTGCTCTCGCAGGACGTTCGTCAGGAACCGTATCTATTGCAATTGGAAGCGGCTCAGAAGCCCTAAAAAATAATTCAATTGCAATTGGACGTGATGCAAAAATCGCTTCCAGTGGTGGAAATGGAAGCAGTTCAATCGTTATTGGAAATGGATCATTTACAAACAACGACGATACTATAGTTATGGGCAGAGGCGGTCATTCAGGCGGAAATGGCGCAATTGCACTAGGTCTCCAGTCTGTTGCAGGAGCAAATAGTATTGCTCTCGGAACTCCAAGTTCACCATCAAGCAACGCAACCGCTAGCGGAGCCAATTCTATCGCAATAGGCAGAGGACCAATGGCTTCAGCTGCCAACTCAATTGCCATCGGTAATGATGCACAAGCAACCGCTACAAATTCTGTTGCTATCGGCAGAGGTGCCAGAGCAACTGAAACAAATAATATTGTTATAGGAACAAGCAATGATATCGTAAGAATCCCGGGTACATTAATTCCTAGAACTATAGTACTTGAGAATTTACACATTACAGGCAACTTGACAGTTGATAAAAATGCATTTTTAAATATCGCAAATACTAATACCGGCAAAAATATTAACCCAGGCGAAAAAGACTACAGAACATATATGTGGATAGCATCAAAAGATAAAAATAGACAGTCAGGAATTTACTCACTTCAACACAGAAAATTAACAGACCGTCACTGGATGGTTCAAACAGGAACCAGCTATGACGGCAGTGCAGCTGAGGAAGAAGAAGGCGAAGGTGGAACTGGAGGCGGAGAAACAATCACCCCTGAAACTCAAAGTAAAATCTCTGAACTGGAACAGAAAAACAAAGAATTGGAAGCTAAAATTGTTGTTTTAACGAAAAAAATGGATTACATAGTTAGTACATTAAACTGGGATATGTCAAAACGTATGCATTATTATGGAATCAAATAAACAATTCTGCGGGATATTATTGCTACAACATTTTAAACGGCGGGGCGTACTCAACACCCCGCCGCCCGCTTTTTTTTACAACAAGGGTCGGACGACAATCGCTTTTTATAATATTGGGCGGAGCACATTTTGTTGAGACTACCAACTTGGTTTATTAGTTCGTCCGTGCTCCTTTTGAACAGACTACACATGGGTTCGCGTTGGTAGTATAAAAGTTAGTTGTGTTCTTCTTTTTTAATATTATTCAAAAGCAAAATTAAAGGAATTGTTGCAACGCTGGCAATAGCAAAAATTCTAAATGCATCAATAAATGCTGACAAATTCGCCTGTTGCTGCAAGATTTGATAAACCATTCCCTGTCCCATATAATTCGCCGTAAACGGATCAACGCTTGAAGAAAACGCGCCTGCCATCGCTTGAACCCTTTCCACAAAAGGTTGATAAGTGTCTGTAAGGTGATTAATTAACATATATTGGTGTTTCTGAGCACCTCTTGAAATAAGAGTTGCAACAATCGAAGTACCAAAAGCTCCGCCAATGTTTTTCAACAAGTTCTGCAAACCGCTAGCATTGGTCATTTGTTCGTTCTTTAGAGTTGCTACAGACAATGTAATAATAGGAATCATCGTTAATCCTAATCCCATACCAAACAAGAAGTTCGGAATAGCAATGTTCATTGTAGAAAATTCTAGATTCAAATCGCCTAACATCCAGCTTCCTGCAGCTAAACAACCAAAACCAATCATAACAAGGAATCTATTATCAACAATATTTGCCAACATTGCACATAAAACCATAGCCATTAATGAACCCAATCCTCTAGGCATCATTGAAAGGCCACTCTTATAAGCATCATAGCCCATCAATGATTGTAAAAACTGAGGTAAAATTGCCAACGAAGCCAATAAAACAGCCTGCATTACTATTTGTACAAGAGTACCAAGCAAGAAGTTTTTATCTCTAAATACCGATAAATCAACAAGTGATTCTTTATTTTTAATCTGTGAATATAAAAACGCTACACCTGCAACACAAGATATTGCAGACAACCAGCAAATCCATGTTGCATTAAACCAATCTGCATTATTTCCCTTATCAAGCACAATCTGCAAAGTTACAAGCCAAATTGTAAGAAAGAAAAAACCAAGTCCATCAGTCTTAACACCAGTCTGCTTTCTTGCATAAGGAGGGTCATAAATAAAGATTTTACATAACCAAACTGCCAAAATTCCAATAGGAATATTAATATAATAGATAAACGGCCAACTCCAGTTTTCTGTAATCCATCCACCGATAACAGGACCGATAATCGGTGCAATAACGATTACAAAACCAAACATTGCCATTGCTTTACCACGTTCTTCAGGTTTAAAGTTTTCAAACAAAATAGCCTGAGAAATAGGTAACAAACCGCCTCCGCCAATACCTTGCAAAATACGGGAAAATACCATCATTTCCATATTCTGAGCAAGTCCGCAAAGAGCAGACGCAACAGTAAAAACAATAATACTTATGATAAAAAAGTTCTTTCTGCCCAAAACTTTACTAAACCAGCCAACCATCGGAATAACAATACCACTGGCAATAAGATAGCTGGTTAAAATCCACATTGACTCTTCACGGCTGACAGAAAAACTTCCCGCCATGTGAGGTAATGCTACATTTGCAATTGTTTCGTCCAATACAAACATAAATGCTGCTGCCATTGTAGGCAAACAACAAAGCCAAGGGTTTATGTTCAAATTCTCTTCCGTATTCTCTACCATACAAAGATATTATCATAAATGTGTTGCATTTGCAACATGTAGTTTTTGCAACAAGGGTCGGACGACATTTCATGTTACAAGCGGGTACAAGTTGGTTGGTTTTTAGAATCTTGTGTAAGAGCCGATAACACGCACTGTTTTGCAATGCGGCTCAAGGTCGTTGATAAGATTTTGAACAATTTCATCTTTTTTATGACCTGCAAAGTCAATAAATACAGCTTGTTCTTCAGCACGGTTATTCATCATTTTTGAACTGATATGAGTAATATTAATGTTGTATTTTACAAAGACTTGAACAATATCCATCAAAGCACCCTGCCTGTCTTGAAGGAAGAGAACAATACTTGTTTTATCGTTTCCGGTAGGTTCTGTTTCAGCATCGCCTATTACAATAAATCTGCGGTTATTGTCTTTGTCATTTTCTATGTGCTCTTTTAGAACATTAAGATTATAGATTTCTGCCGTTTTATGAGTGCCTATTATTGAATAAGTAAGGTTGTAGTTATTCAATAGCCTTGCAGATTCGTCCATATTCTCTGCCATAACTATATTAAGCTGGCGCGGCATTTCATCACGCACAAAATCTTTACACTTAGCAAGCGCATTCGGATTCGCAATCAAACCCATAATACTATAGAATTCTGTTGTTTTAGAGAGAATACAGTCGTTAACAGGAATAACTGTTTCTGCTAAGATTTGGATATTCTGGTTTTTGGTCATAATAAGATTATCAATAGTTTCTCTTATCATACCTTTATAACTGGTTTCAACAGGAAGAACCGCAATTGCGTTACAGTTTTCATCAACGTATTCGATACATTCTTTTATGGAAGCCAAAGAGCGTTGATAAAGATACAAATCGTATTTTTTGAACAAACAATCTTTCGCAATTTCAGAATACGAACCACCCAAACCAAGGCATATTACTTCGTTAAAATCTCTAAACATACAAACTCCAATCTTGGAATAATTATAGCAAGGAGTTTTATTTAATTCAACTAGCTCGAACCCACCCGTCGTCCCACTAAAAAGGCGGACAAGTAGCCCCACCAGATTCCAGTAGTTCTACGGAATGTCCGCCGTCCCTTGTTATAAAAAGCGATTTTGTTACCTGCTAGATAGCAGGTGGGTGAGTGCCTTGGAGCCTCCGTTTCCCGCTGGCGATTTTTTATCGGCGGGTATACTTCATTGAACCACTGAGCTTACTCTCCCTTTTAGTAAAAAATGTAGGAACAAAATAAACTCCTTATAAAAGGTAATAGTATTATGGCATAGATTTTTGGGGATTTCAATATATAATAGGGTTATGATTAATATTGATTTTTTGACACTCAGGGCGTTTTTTATTGAGAATATAGATTTCTTTATCGGGGCGAGGTTACAGAAGATACAGCAGCCGACGAGGAGAGAATTTGTATTGTCATTGAGGAACAATGCTGAGAGTCGAAAGTTTTATATTAATATTAATCCGCAAATCTACCATGTAGCGTTTATGGAGAATGACAGACGCCCGATTGAGTTCCCGAAACATCCGCCGATGTTTTGTATGCTTTTAAGAAAATATTTGGAAGGATGCAGGATTTCGGATGCTCTTGTTGTTGAGAATGAGAGGATTTTGGAGTTCCATTTTGAGACTTATGATGAGTTGTCGGAAAAGCGTTCGCTTTGTTTGTGTATTGAACTTATGGGCAAACATTCCAATGTAATTTTGTATGATAGAGAAAGCTCGGTTATTATCGGCTGTGCTCATAATGTCGGCGCGGAGAAAAGCAGATATCGAGAATTGCAGGGAGGTTTGAAATATATTTATCCGCCTAAGAATACGGGTTTGTCGAATGAATTAAAAGAACAGTTCAAGAATTTATCTCAGGAAAAAATTGATGAGTATTTGAACTCAGAAAGTTTCAGACCTGCGATTTCGGGTAATAGATATACTTTATTTGAGGAACTTTTAGAAAATTCTGTTCCGCAAAAATCGGTTAACGCTATGCTTGATGAATATTATTCAAACCATCAGGAACAAATGGCTCTTAAATCAGAAAAAGACAAATTAATAGCTGTTGTTTCTACAAAACTCAAGAAAGTTAATTCTTCGATTGATAAGATTTCCACTCTTTTAAAAAAACGCGATAACACTGATAAATACAAGCTATATGGCGAACTGTTGACTGCAAATCTTTATCAAAAAAAAGATTATCAGGATAAAATTGAGGTTTTTGATTATATCCATGGAGAAAATATTATTATTGAATTGGATAATACAAAAACACTGAATGAAAATGCACAAAGGTATTTTAAACTTTATACAAAATCTAAAACAACAAAGGAAAAATCGACAGAGATTTTGGACGGTTTAACTATTGAAAAAGAGTATTTGGAAAATATTATTTACAGCATAAATTCTGCCGAGAAATTAAATGACCTTGCAGAAATCAAATCTGAACTGGGAATTGAAGAAAAAACCAATAAAAAAGAAACTCCTTCTATTATGAAACTTGATATCAAAGGATTTGAAGTTTACATCGGAAGAAATAATAAACAGAATGATTATATTATCTCAAAGCTCTCTAAAGATGAGGATTACTGGTTTCACACAAGACTTTGTGCAGGTTCGCATGTTTTATTGAAAGTAAGAGAAAAAGAACCTGATGAAGAGGTTTTGTTTGAGTGCTGTAAGCTTGCAAGAGAGTATTCATCCGCAAACCAACCATCAAAGGTTGGGGTGGTTTTTACTAAACGTAAGTTTATTAAAAAACCACCCGCTGCACCTTTAGGTTATGTTATTTACAGAAACGAGAAAGAAGTTCTTGTTTAAATACTTTTGAATTTAACCAAATCCTGTTTACGCATTCTTACGTTTTCAGGAGTAACTTCAACCAGCTCGTCTTCTGCTATGTATTCAAGACAATCTTCAAGAGTCAATTCTTTGTGTGCTTGAAGAGTTACCATAACATCAGCTGTTGCACTTCTCATGTTGGTAAGTTTCTTTGTTTTACAGATATTAACAACAATATCTTGAGGTCTGTTGCCTTCACCGATAATCATTCCTCTGTAAACCTTTGTTTTAGGAGTTACAAAGAACACACCGCGGTCTTCAAACTGAGCCAAAGCGTAAGGAATAGCTTCACCCTGTTCGTGAGCAAGGATTGAACCGCTTCTTTGTTTAGGAATATCACCTGCGTATGGTTTGTATTCATCAAATGTATGGTACATAATACCTTCACCGCGTGTCATACGGATAAATTCGGAACGGAAACCAATTAGACCTCTTGCAGGGATTGAGAATTTCATATTTGTTCTGCCGTTAGCATTGCTCATTTCCTGCATAGAAGCTTTTCTGCCTGAAAGACGGTCAATACAAGAACCTGCATATTCTTCAGGAACATCAATAAGAAGGTTTTCAAACGGTTCTTGGAGATTTTCGCCTTCGCCTTTGAAAATAACTTC
>JAMPIM010000039.1 GCA_023662705.1 Candidatus Gastranaerophilales bacterium
TTATCAGAATTTTTGCAACTAAAATGCAACCGAAACGCAATCTCTCCTCCTTTGCAATATTGTAAAATCTTGCAAGACACGCACGCGGGGGAGGGGCAAAATATATTTATAGATAGATTCAATAGGAGCCATGAAAAAATTTCACAAATTTTGAAAAACTAATTGCACTAGATATGAAATTGAAATACTGTAACAAATTGCCAACTCTTATTTCATTTTTACTTGTCGAAATGAAATAAATATGTTATTATAAATATGTTATTTCAACTTAGGAGTTTCAGTGAATAATCGAGCAGGCACATATAAAAATAATCTATCTGGAGAAATGGCATACAAATCATTTATGCCGGCAAGCTTACCGCCAAAACCTCCAATTGAATTGACTAATGAAATTGTAGAAATTCTAGTCAAAGCAAATAAACAGCTTGCTTTACTAGAAGGTATTGCAAGCAGAATCCCAAATATGAATTTATTCATTTCTATGTATGTTAGAAAAGAAGCCCTTATGTCCTCTCAAATTGAAGGGACGCAGGCAACTTTAGAAGATGTACTTGACCCAAATTTAGAAGAAAATACAAATCGACCGGTTGGTGATGTTGTAAACTACATAAAAGCTACGGATTATGCAATCAACAGATTGAAAGAATTGCCTTTGTGTAATCGTTTAATAAAAGAAGCTCATGAGGTTTTACTACAAGGTGTTAGAGGGCAAAATAAAAGTCCGGGTGAATTCCGTCATTCTCAAAATTGGATTGGTGCAGCAGGTTGTAATTTGCTAAATGCCCGATATGTTCCGCCTTCTGTTGAAGATATGAAACAGGCAATGTCTGATTTAGAAAAATATATTAATGAAGATGATACGCTTGATGTTCTTATCCGTGCCGGATTAATTCATTATCAGTTTGAAACAATTCACCCATTCCTGGACGGCAACGGCAGAATCGGGCGCCTTTTAATTACTTTGTTTTTAATGGAAAAGAAAGTTTTAACCACTCCGGCTTTATATATTTCATACTTTCTTAAGAAAAATCGAATTGAGTATTACGACCGCATGAATGAAGTGCGTTTAAAAGGGAATTACGAGCAATGGATTAAATTTTTCTTAGAAGCAGTTTATGAATCAGCCAAAGATGCAACAGAAACTATTGATAAATTAGTAGCTTTGCATGATAAAAATTGTGCAAAGGTTGAAAAGCTCGGACGCCGTGCTAAAAATGCAATACGAGTTTTTGAATACTTGGAATCAAATCCTATAATAGAAATTCAAAAAACTTGCAAAGAACTAGGAATCGCCTTTAATACAATGTCAAGCATAGTAAAAGACCTAACTAGTATCGGCGTCCTTGTACAAACGTCAACACAATCAAGAAATAGAACCTTTGCGTATAGAGAGTATTTGGAAATTTTGAAAGAAGGAACTAATTAACTTGATATACTTGTAATTATTTGTTTATCAATACTCTCGGTTAATTGAGTATAATTTTTAATTTTATCTGATTTATTAAATATCTTTAAAGATTCAAACAATACACTTCTTATAATTGGTTCTATTTTTTCTTGTAAAAAATAGAATAATGCTTCTATATTGGCATTATATTTATTCCGCATTATATTTTTAATTTTTTTATAAAGTTCATTGCTTATATCGCCACAATGCACAATAGAACTCCTTGTATCATAAAAGATAGAGAGTTCTTCGCTAACATTTTTACCTAAAAAATTACATGTTCTTAGATTTAATCTATACTTCAATTCATCCCGACAATTTGCTAACATTGTACATTCTAAAATAATTGCAAGTTTTATAACTCTATCAAATAAATTTGTTGCATTGTAACAATGCGTAAAATAAAGAATAGGAATAGATAATTTTAAGTTATCTAAAATACTCAATAATTTAATATTGTTAATAATACTATTAAACATATCTATATTCATTGAATAATAACCTTCAAGTAAAGGTTTTTCTGAATAAAAAAATGGTCTTATATGTTCAATACTAGTTGAAGTATGAAGTTGAAAACAAGCATAGTAAGGAACTGAAAAAATATACCCGTTGTGTACTTGCAATCGTCCGCTTGATAAAATTCTTGATGTTAATATGAATTTGTCAAAAGTCCGTTTTATTTCTCTAATTTCTTCATCAAATTGTTCTTTTTCTTCTGTATTAGTTATATTCTTAGGATAATCAAAGTTGCACTCTTTCATTAAAAGATATTTAGCATATTCTCTAGTGTAAGCCTCGCCAGCATGTGGTTTTCTAATATCTTCATTCAACTCAGTTAAAAATTCTTGACTAATCTGATTTAATACAAGATGTTCATATTTTGTTTTAAAAATATCGCTACTAATAATTTTAAAATCACCAAAATTTTTATCTAAAATAGATTCTTCGACTTCAATATTGTATAACGGAATAAAAATATAAAATTGCACTATTAACACCTCATAAAAATGGTTAAATTTTTTCGGCAAGCTTAGACATCAATATAAAATAAGAATCTTCAATGTCATCAGCCTTTATATTTTTAAAAACAAATTCCTTGATTTGATTCAATACTTCTTTTTGTTCTTTATCATTCAAACCTTTCGATTTAAGAAATTCCGCCATTGCATGAATCTTTCCTCTACGGTTAGTTAAATCAACATCAGTCAAATCCGACAAATTTTCATCAATCTTAGACAAAATTGTTGCAGCAAGCAACTTAAAACTATCAAGCTTAATGAAATCTTCGCCTGTAATTGCATGACAATTTTCGTCAATTTCATTATATCTTAACCATTCCCCATAGAGGTTTTCTTGGTTAAATTTTTCTTGTTCTTTTTTTGCCGCTTCATCATTATCACTAACAACAATACATTCTCTCTCAACAAGTTCTATAATTGGTGTAATATGCTTAAAGCTTATTACACCTTTAGCATGTGCTAATCCAACATTGTTGAATATAGATTTTACACTTTCATCTAGTTTTTCACTACTTAGGGCTATTTTAAATAACTGTTTGTCTCTCCAACCTTCAAAAATAATATTTTTTTCTTTTAGGCTACTAAAAATTGAATAACCTATTGCGTTATATAAAACTTCTTCATCCATATAATTTGATTCATTTGTTTTAAGTGCAATGGTTTTTTCTTTTTCCTTACATATTCTGTAATGTTTCTCTATAGCTTTTTCATCAATCATAAATGGTGAGTGCGTACTATATAAGACATAATTATTTTCTGCAATCTTAGATAGTTCATCTCTTAGAAATTTTGCACCATATGGATGTAAACTTATTTCTGGTTCATCTACTATCAATAAAGAATTCTGTAAACTGTTATGTCTAACTTTTATTGATATCATTAATAAAAAAGTTATAAATCTTTGAAATCCATCACTTCTTTGTGCTAATCCAAAATTATTATAAATATCCTTTATTGAAGGTTCAATATTTTCACCATTATGGTTTAATTCAAACTTAACTTCATCATATTCATGCCATATGGAATTAAAATGTTTTGTCGCAGTTTCTGCAACACGTGTTAGTAAATTTTTAATTCCATTAGTTCTGCTTTTGGCATTTTCTAATGCAACTTTAATTTTATCATACCCTGCTAATGCAAACATATTTTTTAGTGGAATACATATGTTTGGATTTTCTTCAAATCTCTCAATATTGACTTTATTCGGCAATAGGTTCTCTTTTTGAAAACTCCAGTATATTGTTTGTGGCTTTGAGGTTTTAAATATTTCAACTACATTATTTCTTAATATTCTGTTGATATCACTTATTTTACAAGGAGTTAGATATTCTTGCGGAATAGTATATTCCAACCCTTCTATATCAATTAAATTATAATCACTAAGATTATAAATAGTGTCATCTATAGTTAATGTATAATCTTTTGGACATTGCATAGAAATTGCTTTTAAAGTATTGCAAACCTTATATTCATAAGATGTATTAAAAGCAAAAAACTTTGGTTCGGCAGTATTTTTTAAAACATCAACTTTATAAGAACAATTACCTTTTAACTTACAAAGGTCTGAAAATGTAATATTTTGCTCATTATGAACTAATATTTTGGGGTTAGAATTAAAAGTTAAAGTCTTATCCAATAGCAGTTTATTTAAATTATTGATTTGTTCATTATTAAATGTAAAATAAAATTCAACAAAAGATTCTTCCACACATTCTTCTTCATAAGACTCTTGACGCACATCATCACTTTGTATTTCAATATCATCTGCTAAAAGAGCTGCCGCTTTTAGGATATTAGACTTACCAGCTTCATTTATTCCTACTAATACTCGACTGTTATTATAAAAATCTAACTCTAAATCTTTAATTGAACGAAAATTAACAATCTTAATTTTTTCTAACTTCATACCCCAATCTCACTATATCTAGTAAATTGCCACTTTAGCATACCATGAAAATGCTTATTATACTTGAATATTAACAAAAACTTAATTATTTAAGGCTAACTTTCGCAACAATTTTTCTTATCTCTACTTAAGTAAAAATTCTTCCACGCCATAATGATTTCAAAAGGGGAAATGATATATATGGAACAGGAAGAAAAATTAAACGAAGCAGGACACCTTTTATTAGAGATTAAATGTCTTGCAAGATTAGGGGCATTAGCTTCTGAATCATGCATAGGTGATAAAGAGTTACAGTTGCAGGATAATTTAGAATATTATTTTGTATTAAGAAAAATTGTTAATATAGTCAATGAAGTTGAAAATCTTTTAAACGATTAATTGTGGCGTCCTAACAGGTCAAATAAATTAGCTAGTTATACATATACAAACATAAACGATAAAAAATTTAATTAACAAAAATTTTGTATATAAATAATCTTACGGCTCTTCAAACAAATTAGAAGGTTTAATATTTAACGCACGTGCGATTTTAAACACATTTTCAACAGTTGTATTTCTTTCTCCTCGCTCAATCATTCCAATAAAATTAGGGGACATATCAAGAATTTCAGCCAATTCAAGCTGGGTCAAATCGTGGTCAATACGCAATGATTTTAATCGTTTACCAAACTTTTGTAAATCTCGTTTGCTCATATTGTAATTTTCGTGGTAATATGAAATTAATTAAACAAACTGACCGTGCGTTTGCAATATCAAAACTGTTACATAAATGAGTTTTATAGACCAAAACTAAACGTGGTTAAGAAAGGTAAATTATGAAAAAATTTATATTGCCAGGCCTGATTGGATTGATTTTGTTTACTGGTATTGCTAGTGCTGAAACTCAAATTTGCGGTATTGGTGCAAATCTCGTTCAAGACCCTTATAACAAAAAAGTTTTTGTATTTAAGACTCTCCCAAATTCAATGGCTTTAAAATATGGATTACCCGAAGGGGCTGAAATTATTTCGATAAATGAACAAAAAGTTAGAAAACTAAATCTTAATCAGGCAACAGAACTTATTCGCGGAGAAGAAGGCTCAAAGGTAAAGCTAACAATTAAATATAATAAAGAAGAAAGTACGATTGAAATTCCAAGAGCTCCATTTAAACTTCCTGAAAAAGTGCAAGATAAATTTGAAATTCATTGGAAACAAATTGCGCCAGTAAATGCTCGCATTGAGCCCATACCTTTAAATATGCTAAATAACATGAGTAAAAAATGGTATGCAGAAATAGTTCCTTTCACAAATTACTGGCTTATAAGAAAAGCTGAATTTAAAAATAGCTATGATGTCTGTATGTCTTATCCTGCTGTAGAGCAAAATGCTTGTCTTATCAATTTGACCAATAGAGAAATAAATAAAACTTCAAGTGATGAACAACTTGAAGTACAGCAAAACATATTAAGACAACAGAGTATACAAAACTCTATAAATGCAGTAAATCAAATACAAATGAATAATAATCTATATAACATTAATAGCAATTTAAACAGTATCAATAACAAAATAAGATATTAGAGGGCAGAATGAAAAAGCTTTATATTTATCTTTTATTTTTACTTTGCACATCAATACCTACATTTGCTGCGGATTGGGTACAAATTCCAGGCACTAAAACTTATTTCGATAAGGAAAGTATAAAAATTAAAGGCGAAAATATTTACTCCATAGAAACTAAATCACCAGCTAATAATGGACTAGAATGGAGAAATATTTTTATTATAAATGGCAATACAAAAAAATTTAATCTTAACGAGGTTAAATTAATTGACCCTAAAAATCAAACAGTTATAAAAAGCAAAAAATATTATGACTGGGACGAAATGGAAAAAGGGTCAAATATATATAATATTTATCAATTAATTCTTGTTCTTACTACGCATAAAGTAAAAACTAAAGACACCGTTATACATGAAACATTACAAATTAATCCAAATATTGAAATGCTTATGGGACATGAATACTATAAAGGCATTAAGATTAAGAGCATAAAAGTCAAGCAGGTTGAACTTGAAAAAGATAATATTATAAAAAATGGAAATGTAATAGAAGGTGAGCCTAATTGTTTTTCTGTAATTGTTGAGATAACAGATATGAAAGGGAATATCATAAAATTATTCGGCATAAAAACATTGTCACAAGAGGATTATGCTATTAAAATCAAAGAGTAGTATCATATTTTAGTTTCGGCGCCCTTTAAAATTACTGATTCTGTTGTTTATAGATAAAAGAACCCGCTATTTTGCAACAATTATTAAATCTTATTTGCTTGTATTGTTGGTATGAGCGCTACAAGTATCGATAAATTTTAGTAAAAATTTTTACGATTTTAAACTAACCAAATTAACCATACTAATCGGTTAATAAGGTTAGTTTGGTTAGTTTATTTTTTGTAAATTACTTTTAAAATTCGCGTAAATCAAAAACAACATCATCTTTATCACTTCGGACAGTATATAGAATTTTATAATTTTTTCTATATTGTTGAAGATAAAAATCTTCAAAGATTTGATAAAATTCTTTTTCAGCTTCCTGAATCTTATTATCAAATTTCTCCTGTTCAAACATGTTGCTAGCTTTTTTAGATTGATACTTTTTTATGCGTTCTAAACATCTTGATAATTTTTGATTCATTGATTTTTTAATATACGCCCATTCCTTATAATGACAACCTTTTGCGTGTTCCTGCGGATTCGGGTCATCTTCTGCGCAATTATATACATGACAATATTTTTTCTTATAGCTAAATTCTTTTGAAATCTTTTTACCCATTGGATTTATTATTTCGTAAGAGTCTGGTTTACCACAAACAAGACACTGTTTGTAAGGCTTTTCATATTTACTTTTTACAAAATCATTAAATTCAAAATATTTTAAATCTGCGACATGAACTAAAAGCCAGTCAAGAGCATTGATTTTAGGATTTATCACTAAACGGTATGATAAACAAAAGGGAGATGGCTGAGGTGTTAACTTATCCTTCAATCTGCTTGCAAGAATATCTAATGTCGTAACAAGCTGTTCTTTTGTCAAAGATAAATAAGGCATAATAAATTTTTCAAAATATTCACTTGCACTCATATTCAAATCTTTCAACATCGATTCAGGAATATTTGAACCGTACCATTCAGCCCAAACACTTTCATATTCTTCTTCAAACCACTTACAAAACTTTTCCCCCAACATTGGATATTTCATGTTTTTCACTTACCTCAATTAAGAATTAATTATACCTATAATAACGATTATTCTTAAAAATGTCAAGGACAAATACTTGCCTCGACAGAGTAAAAGATAATCGCCCTTTTGGGCAGAAAGGAGTCATGATGACGTACAAAAACTTAAAGGAGTATTGTGAAACTCAATACAAAAAAGAGATTGAAATGCAAAAGGGAGCTCAGGAATGTCCGGTTTGTGGGAAGAAACATTTCTTTCTCTATGGAAACAATCTGGAATTTGGGAAATGCCATCATTGCAATTGCGGACTTTATTTAAACCTCAATGCTATTAATGGCAATGTAAATTACAAATCCATTGTTTTAGAACGATTTAAAACTAATAGCCATGAGTATTTATTTACTAAAGACCAGAATGAGCAACCAATTCAAGCTTTTATTTTTGCAAACCAAAATCGTAAAATTACTGAAAACATTTTAAGACGCTCTGATATTGGTGCAATTCCACTTAATTATGATGTTCAAAAAGAGAATGAAGATTTAATCAACGAATTAGAAAATAAGATTGATGCAGAATCTGATATTGAAAAGAAAGAAAAATTGCAAACAAAATTAAGTGAACTATTGAATTTTCTTATCAAATTCCAAAAATTTATAAATGATAATTACGGTAAGCTTGCATTTTTCTATCGTGATGAAAAGGAATTAATTACCCAAATCAAGGTTAGAAAACCTTATACAGATACTAAAAGTTTTCAAACATTTAAGGCAAACGAAAAAGCAGGAGTTTTTAACACTCGCCTGTTCTCACCAGAGGAAATGACAAAGAAAAAGAATACTAAAATAGCTGAAAGAATGCTTGTTGTTGAAGGTGAATTTGACCAGCTTACTTTTGCAAATTGGTGTTTAAAAAATATTATTCCGATTCAATCCTGTGCTTTAGGCGGCGCAAATGGCGATATTGAAACAGCTTTAAAATTATCGGGCAAGCAATGTGTTTTATATGATAACGATGAAGCAGGTAAAACTGTACTTGAAAGAGCAAAAGAATTGCGCTCAATTAGAGCCATAACAACGCCGAACCCTTACAAAGATATTGATGAATACATAAATAATTTTCAAGATGATAAAGCATGCAAAGATGCTGTAATTACTCTATTAAACGATGCAAAATTCTATCATAGAGAACTTAGCGGGGTTAGAAAACAGATTAGAGCAATAATGAAATCAGCAGAAGCGAAAATGCTTGATAGAAATCAGTCCGTTGCGGATATTGTCATAAACGAATTTTTGCAGCGCGGTAAGTTTATTCAAGATAACAATTACCCTTACTTCTTCCCTGACGATAGCAGGCATATAATGCCATTAGTCAATAATAACGAAGATTTCAAGACTTTATTAAATCGAATGGGTGTAAACGCTGCTAAAGATTTTTACTCTTTTGTTGCAGAAGAACTAAGAACCTATTGTCGAACTTACGGGGCAAAAATAGAGACATACAACTCTTGTCATTACGATTCTAAAAAGTTGGCGATATACCTTTTTAATAACGACAGCATTGTCTATAAGATTACACCTGAGAACATTGAAATTCTTGAAAATGGTGATGAAGGGGTTTTATTCAATTACAGACCAGAATACGAGCCGTTTGAACTTGTTGAAATAGAGGACAACAAAGATTACTTCAAGGATTATGTTTTAGACTTTGCAAATCTTGATGAATCAAGCATATTAAATGCTGATGAACAAAAAGAATTATTGCGTACCTGGACAATGGCAACCTTTTTTAATTCCATTATGCCCTCAAAAGTTATTTTAGCTGCAATAGGCGAAAAGGGTAGCGGTAAAACTTCAACATTAAGGCGGTTAGGTATTATTCTTTACGGCTCAAAATATAATGTTGCACCATTGCCAAGTAAGGCGGATGATTTCGACGCATTAATCACAAATTCTCATCTTGTAATACTTGATAATGCTGATTCGGGAACGCCATGGCTAAATGATAAATTAGCCTCTGTGTCAACTGGGCAGACAATTCAAAAAAGAGAATTATACTCTGATATGAAATTGCTTAAATTTGATACAAAAACCTTCATTGGCGTAACTTCAAGAACACCACAGTTTACGCGTGATGATGTCGCAGACAGATTGATTTGTATAAACTTCAAAAGAATTAAGGATGAAAAAGGGGATGATAGTTTTATTCCTGAAAATGACCTAATTCAAGGCGTCTTAGATAACCGTAATCAAATCATATCATACATTATGTTTGAATTGCAAAAGATATTAAAAGCACTAAAAGAAACACAAGGGCAGAGCTATAGAACAAAATTCAGAATTGCCGACTTTGCGAAATTTGGTTTGAGAATAAATGATGTAATAGGTAGGAAAGCAGAGTTTGAACACATTTTAGACAAAGTATGCGAAACACAAAAAGCCTTTGCCGTAGAAGAAGACAGTCTTGTGTATGCCTTAAAAATTTTTGCCAAGAAACAAATTAAACCACATAAAATGTCCGGTTTTGAACTACATAAACAACTTTTATTTATCGCAAACGAAGACAACTTTGATATTCCTGAATTTAGAAATAAATATAAGAGCGTTAAATCGTTTACACGTCGACTGGCAAACATTAAGGGAAATATCTCTAATGATGTTAAAATAACGATTTACAAGGAAAGAGCAAATCAAAAAGCTTATAAAATCGAACTTGCAGATAAAGATTTTGAGTTGCCACCTACTAACGATAGCTTATTGGATAAAGCAATGGATAAGGCACAAAACATTGAAGGGGGTAAAGATGAATAAGCTCTTAAATGTTCAAGATACAGCTAGTTATTTGCATGTATCAGTAAGCACGCTTTATCGCTGGGTGCATAGGAAAGAAATAGAACACGTAAAATTAGGTTCAAGAGTCTTGTTTTCGCAAGATTACCTGAAGGAATTTATTAAAGCAAACACAATCGAAATTAGAGCTGCTTAATAAAATTCACGGCACCGTGAGCACCGTGCCGTCTCAATGACACAGTGCTCGCCCCAATCGGGGAAATAATTGAGATTAGTAAAAGTTAGCAAAAGGGCTTACAAATGCCCGATAATACGACAAAATTAAAATAGGAGACATAAAAATGGCAATAAGAAAAAACAAGAAAACAAGCAAATGGGAATTTGATTACAAAGACCTTAAAGGCAGACGCCAGATTAAAAAAGGGTTTAAGACAAAAGCAGAAGCTGAAAAAGCACACTTGAAAATGTTAGATGAATTAAAAAAAGGACTTTGTCCTGCTGATTCTAAAACAACTTTTAGAGAAGCTGCAAAAATATTTATGGAGTTACACGCAGAAGTTAATTGCAAGCCAGCAACGCAAGAATCCTACAGCGGTTATCTAAAAAACCATATTAACCCATTTTTAGGCGATTTAAAATTGAATGACATTAGTCCGCTTTTAATCAAAGAATTTATTAAACAAATGGTTGAAACCGGCAGACGAAATTCAACTATTAATAAATACACAAGGCTGATTAGCGAGGTTTACAATTTTATGATTGATAGTGATGTCGCCGTTAGAAATCCGCTTGCTCGTATTAAATCATTAAAAGAAACTAAGAACGATAAAATAAGAGCTTTATGTACGGAAGAAGTTCAAATACTATTAGCAAAAACTAAAATCGTTTACCCCGACTTCTATCCTCTACTATTTACCGCCATATTCACTGGCATGAGACAAGGTGAATTGTTGGCTCTAACTTGGGATTCAATAAACTGGGTCACAAAGAAAATCACTATTGATAAGAATTATACTCACGGACGAGTTGGGACACCGAAAACAAACAAAATTCGCTATATTGATATGAGCAACGAATTGGCGAAAGTTCTTAAACAATGGAAATTAGCTTGTCCGCCTAGTGAGTATAATTTAGTATTTCCAAATGGTGAAGGACAATACCAAGATTCACATAATATGCTTAAAAGAAGATTTAAACCTTCACTACAAAGGGCAGGTATTGATACAATAAGATTTCACGATTTAAGGCACACTTATGCCAGCTTACTCCTTGCAAACGGCGCCCCTATGAAATATGTGCAGCACCAATTGGGACATTCCTCAATAACAATGACAATGGATTTATACACACACCTATTGCCGGAAGTTAATGACAAATGTGTTAATCTGCTTAATAGTATTGTTGAAATATCAACTAAACAAAACGAAGAAGGGATGAGACAATTTGGAACATAATTATTCTACTATAAACTTTTCAACCTGTTGATTGATTCAGCAGGTTTTTTATTATCTTTCACATCAGTTGTTATTTGTTATTTAGGAAGCACACGGAGTCCGTTATCGCGTTTTAAAACGCTTTCATATTTAAATACTTATGTTCAGCATATTTAGTTGAAATTTGAGTCTCAAAACAAATTTGCAACTTTTTTGCAACCCTAAGCTAAAATTGGCATTAAATCACCAAAATCAACCCAAACAAAAAAGGCTTAGAACACTGTCCTCGCCTTGTTTTTAAAAATTTACGCCTGCCGCGATTCGAACGCGGGACCCTCTGCTTAGAAGGCAGATGCTCTATCCAGCTGAGCTACAGACGCGTATCTGTTGTCTTCGTAATTTAGAATATCACATCAAAGTTTTTTTGCAAGAGGTGCATTTACATTCCTTTGAAATATTCAACCCACCTGATTAAATCCGAAATCTCATAAGGTTTTGGCAGATATAAATCCGCACCCGAATCCAATATTGCAGATTTATTATGAACCGTAGTTGTAACAATAAACTTGGTATTAACAAAATTCTGTAAACCTTTTAATTTACGTAAAAAATCTAAATTTTCAAAACTTTCACCACTGTCCAATACTATTACAGCAGGTTGAAACACAGAATCCGGCACTAATTCTTCCTGAACATCATACCCCTGAAGTTCAAGCGCAGTTCTGATTAAATAACCCAATGACTCGTCAGGCTCATGAATATAAATATTTTTATTAATAACTTCAGCAACAACAGAGTCACTACCCGTAAGCTTTGCCCTCTCTATTGAATAATTTGAACCACTCGGAATTTTTGCAAGTTTTTTTACGGCATGCAATCTGCTAAGTAAAACCTCAACAGACGGAATTAAATTAAACCCTTCCAAAATCCCGCCAATCAAAATTGATACAAAATTTGCTCTCATGCCGGCATAACGCTCACCTTTAAGCAGCATGTACCCTTTGTGTGCATCTTCTTCCGAATAGAATTTCGGAGAAACAGTATCAAATGCAAAAGTTAAAAATGCAGCCAGTTTTTCCGCGCTAAATCTGTTTGTAACTATCACAAAATTCTGCTCATCAAGCTGCCCGATAAAATCATTTTCATCCAATGCAGATTTTGCAATTGCAACAAAGGTTTGAATAATCTTATCCGCTGCAAGCTCCGTATAAACATCTTTATAATTATTAAGATTTTCAACTCCAACCAGCAAAACTGCCTGATTATCTGCTGCAAGAACACGTTTCAAAGCTTTTCTTACATATTTCGAATTCGGAAGCAAAGTCTTGTTATCTAAATTTGACTCAACATCCCTTCTCAAATGTGCACGAATACGGGTTTTAAACTCCTCAATATTAACAGGTTCACTCAAAAAATCATCCGCACCATTCTCCAAAACAGAGATTCTGTCTTCAAAATCAGCAGATTTTGAAAGTGCAACAATTACAGGTCTTGTATTATAAGTTAACGCTCTTATTTTCTGACAAAACCCTGCAAGCGGTTCATCAATACTATCAGAAACTATTATCATATCAGGCTCTAAACTCTGAACTAAAGAAATAGCATCTTTAAGATTTCTGGCAATAACAGCATTCGTTTCAGCATTATCAATACATTTTTTGTACTTTGCAGGAAGTTCTGTTCTTTTATCAATTATCAGGACTGTTGAGAGCATTTCAAAACCTCTTCCTGATTATAGAACGGAAATTCCACACAAAACTCCGTCCATTCACCTAATTCACTTGATACACTAATCTTCCCATTCATTGATTCAACCAGATTTTTGGTAATATATAACCCCAAACCGTTACCTTGAGTTTTGCTTGTAAGATGATTTTCCAGCCTGATAAATTTTTCAAATACCTTACTGAAATCTTCTGTTCTGATTCCAACACCATAATCTTTTACCGTAATTTTTACATAATCGGAATTAAAAAATGATGTAGCAACTTCAACTTCTTTTTTCTCATCAGAATATTTACAAGCATTGTCAATAAGATTAGTCATAATCTGCTGAAACTTTTCTTCATCAAGCCTTGCAGGAGGCAAATGATTATTAAAACTACAATTTATTTTATAGTCTTTGTATTTGTGTCCCAGCATTTGAACAACTTTTCCAATAGAAGCATTTACATTCACTTCTCTAAAAACAGGTTTATCCGCATTCATTTTAGAAACGGTCAAAACATTCTCCACCAGATTAATCAACCTGTTTGACTGCTCCTCAATTATTTTTACAAACTTCTTTTTACTGTCCTCATCGATTTTATCCCAAGAGGACAACAAAGTCTGAGAGAACCCCCTGATACTAGTCAGCGGGGTTCTCATC
Source organism: Candidatus Gastranaerophilales bacterium (assembly GCA_023662705.1). Lineage (GTDB taxonomy): Bacteria > Cyanobacteriota > Vampirovibrionia > Gastranaerophilales > Gastranaerophilaceae > CAG-196. The sequence goes on from JAMPIM010000039.1 coordinate 14,181, forward strand.
TCGTGTGAAACTGTTGATATAAATTCATCTTGAATATTATTCAAAACTACTCCATTTCTTCTTGCATAAATAATTGTTTAGCTTCTTCAATTGCATCAGATAAAACATCTAACTGATCAGGAGCAAAAGTTACACCTTTTTTGGTTGGAAGCCAGGTTTCACCACCATCAGTTGTATAATGTATTCTCAAATTGAAATAGCTTTTTCCTCTGTATTCAGAAACAGAAATCTGTAATTGTTCTGTATCAGTTCTTTCAATTGTTGCTAAAATTTTTGCTTCAGCCATTATTATATCTCCTTTAAATTACCAATTATATCTAATTTTGAACCCGTCTTTAACAACACGTGCAGTACAATTTGCATTGACTGTCGGGTTATCACCATCACAAGAATTTGAATCCAAACCCTCAGGAATTAATTTACCATCATTTCTCAAATCAAATGTAAAACGGTCACGTCCTGCCATGTTAGGACGACTGTCAGCTCCATTAACATCTATAACCATACTTGGCTCAACAATACGTTCACGTTCTGGGACATTAGGCTGAAACATAACCAGACCCGAAGTTATAATTTCCGCAGGGAATTTATTAAATCTATATCTTTGACCTCGCTGAAATCTATTACCGCCTGCTTGATTTGCAACTCTTGTTGCACCAATATAAGGAGCTAGTCGGTCCATTGTAAAAGTATAGTTTCCATCCATTGCATTCAATGTATCCACCATTGATACACCTGCATCATCTCTGGAATTATATTCCTGCATCATGTTTTGACAGCCAAGTTCTATTTGTTCAACAGCCTTACCAAGCACAATTCCGGCTTTATCTTTTTGAGTAGATTTAACCAACTGCGGCATTACAAGAGCTGAAATCACACCGATAACAGCCATAGCCAGTAAGACTTCAGTAAGAGTAAACCCTTTTTTCAATCTTCTCATTATAAACCCTCCAAATTATTTTTCTAAATTATAGCACAGATTAATAATTATTAACAATTTGTCTAATGATATTGTTTAGGTTATCATAGGAGTATGAACAAGGGGAAGATTGTTGTAGTCGATGATGAAA